>AWNV01000006.1 GCA_000493965.1 Candidatus Aminicenans sakinawicola JGI OTU-1 | reverse complement strand
TATTAATTCTATCAGCAATTTTTATGAATAATTCAGGAGGACGTGTGTTATTCACGAGCTAAGCTTGCTGCAGATGCAAGGCACAGCGCATGAAGTTTTGGTTTGAATAAGTCTTGTTTTTTATAGAGCGAAAAAATATAATCTTTCTTGATGAATGAACGTCACTGGCAGCTTGAGATTTTTAAGAAATCAATTAAGAAAAAGGATAAGCTTAAACTTATCGAAAATAACATTGACATTGAACCGTCCTTTGTCATCTTGGATTTAGGCTGCGCACAGGGAATCTTGAGCTATTTTCTGCGTCAAAAAGGAGGTTTCTGGGTAAGTGCAGACCTTGATTTTGTCAATCTAAAAACAAGCCAGGAACTCCTTCAAGAAAATCTTATTCAGATTGGCACAGGAATTTTTCCTTTTGAAAGCGAGTCTTTCGATATGGTGATAAGCCTGGACTATTTGGAACATATAGAAGACGATGACAAATGTCTTGAGGAAGTCTACCGCATGCTTAAAAAAAGAGGAAAACTCATAATCGTCACTCCACATACGGGGAAATTTCTTCTTCTTCACAAACTGCGCTCCCTCATGGGGTTGAAACCGGAAGTTTACGGGCATAAAAGGGAAGGATACAGCTTGAAAGCATTAAAATCAAAGCTGGAGAAGGCTCAATTTATTGTTGAGAGACATAAAACGTTTACACGTTTTTTCTCTGAATTTATTGAACTGATCATAAACTTCCTCTATATAAAACTGTATTCTGGAAAGTTTACAGGTTCTTTGAGAGACGGACATATCAGGCCGACAACTTCTGGTGAATTCAGTTCGAGAAGGAAGACCTTTAAAATTTATTCTTTTATCTATCCACTCGTTTGGTTTCTTTCCCGATTGGACAAGCTGCTTTTCTTCCATAAGGGGTACTGCCTAACGGTCTGGGCAAAAAAACCCGGTTAATTGCGGAATTTGCAGGACATATTCTGTTTTGCGTTTTGGGATTTTTTGGTATAATCATTATCAATGGATGTTTATCTTTCCCGTGATGCCTTCCTTTCTATTAAAGCTTTAGGCCTTATTTCGTCGAATTCAAATTTTGACGGGCTGCTTATAGGCCATAAAAGAGGGCATAGATTTTTTGTGAAAAAGATTTTTCTTTCGGTGAAGGGGTTTTTCCCTTCAAAAGAAAAATATTTGTTATTGAACGAACTTTTTGATGACAGCATTATTGGTTTTTTTTCCTTCAATCCTGATGAAAAAAAGATTAGAAAGATATTGGCGCCGTTTGCCTTTGGAAAAGTTTTTTTGGATATACGTTTAGATAGGCAGAAGAGGATAAATATTAATCCTTTTGTTATAGAATACGAGGAGGAATTTTTTCTTTCTCCTATTCAGCTCAAATCATAAAAAAGTGGGAAAAAAATGGAAAGCCAACTGAGTAAAGATCAGCAAGAATTCCTGCTGGCATTAGCACGAAAAGCCATAAAGCATTACCTGGAGACAGGAAAACAGCTCAAAATAGAGACACAGGATAAAATATTTCTTGGGCAAAGAGGGGCATTTGTTACATTGAAGGTAAACGGCCAGCTCCGAGGCTGTATCGGATATCCCCTCCCTTACAAAGCATTATATGAAACGGTTATTGAGATGGCTGTCTCGGCTGCATCCAAGGATTACAGATTCCAGCCTATTTCTATTGAGGAACTTACCGACGTTAAAATCGAAATATCCGTGCTTACTCTTCCTAAACCAGTAAAAGATATTTCGGAGATCGAAATTGGCAAACATGGGATCATTATTTCCAGGGGTTCAAATAAAGGCCTTCTGCTTCCCCAGGTTCCTGTTGAGTGGGGCTGGGATCTGGAAACATTTCTCCGCCAAGGCTGTCTAAAAGCAGGACTTGAAGACAACGGCTGGAAAAAAGGGGCTAATATAGAGGTGTTTTCTGCTCAAGTATTTTCGGAATAATACTGAGTGAGTAAGAGAATTAATATCTGATAAATGCAGAAAAAACTGAAACAATTTGGCTTGTTCTTTATGTGCGCCGATTTATCTGGAAGGCCCAAGACTTTAGAACGAAAATATTTCTCTTTACCTCTTACACTCTGCTTTCTATTGTTATTTCAAGGTGTAGGCTATGCTAATCTTCAAGAGAAGTCACTTTCTGCAGGTTCAATCCCTCAAAATCATAAACTCACCCCAAGACTCCGAAATAAGCTCTCGACTATTAGCGATATCCGTACAAAATTAAAAATATGGATTTATTTCACTGATAAAGGAGCTATGGCTCAGGCATCTGATGACAAGAGTCTGGCTGAAGTACGGCAGGGCCTGAAGGACCGCTGTGTCTGGCGCCGAATGAAAGTCCGGAGTGAAAGGAACCTGGTTGACTTTTTGGATCTTCCCCTTTTTCCATCTTATACAGATAGAGTGAAGACAATTGTAAAACAGGTTAGGATTGCTTCCCGCTGGCTTAACGCTCTCAGTGCAGAAGCTAACATTTTGCAAATACAGAAACTCGAAAGGCTTGAATTTGTAAGTAAGATCGAACCTGTTAATTCTTTCCGGCGGAGTGAGAGTTTTATCTATCAAGTAAGTGATTCGGCTGAAAAAAAACAGAGTACCCCCAATACTGACTACGGGTCGTCGTTTGATCAACTCAATCAGATTAATGTCTTACCCCTCCATCAGCTTGGCTACAGCGGAAAAGGTGTTTTAGTCTGCTTGCTGGATGTAGGGTTCAGGAAAAGTCATGAAATCTTTCAGCATGCTAACTTAATATCTGAATGGGATTTTGTTAACGGAGACAATGATGTCCAATACGACCCCTTTGACCCAAATGACTATTCTGATTCTCATGGAACAGGGACGTGGTCAATTCTCGGAGGGTATAAACCTGGAGAGCTTATAGGGCCTGCATACGGAGCTGATTTTATCCTGGCAAAGACCGAAACCAATCGATTTGAGAAGCCAATAGAAGAAGATTATTGGGTTGCTGGAATTGAATGGGCTGAGTCTCTTGGGGCCGAAGTAATTTCATCGTCTTTGGGGTATACGGATTGGTATTCTTTCGAAGACATGGATGGAGAGACAGCTGTGACAACATTGGCTGCCGACCGGGCAGAAAGCTTAGGAGTGGTTGTTGTAAATGCAGTAGGTAATGAACGCGGCGAAGCGTGGGGCCACATAATTGCCCCTGCAGATGGATTCGATGTTATTTCAGTCGGGGCAGTAAATATATCGGGGAATATTGCTTCATTCAGCTCTCCTGGCCCGACTTACGACGGAAGGATTAAACCCGAGGTTTGTGCTTTGGGTGTAGACAACTGGCTGGCTGCTAACAGGGATGATGGTAGAGATTACTATTCCCAGGGATCAGGAACATCCTTTGCAACTCCCCTTGTTGCAGGTGCTGCAGCTCTTCTTTTGGAGATACACCGTGATTGGACGCCTGCACAAGTGCGATCAGCCTTAATTAATACTTCAAGCCAGCGTCTGGCGCCTGACAATGACTATGGATGGGGAATCGTCAATGCAGCCTTGGCTGCCAGCCTGGATGTGAACATATTAAAACTCCAGTCTTTCAGCATAGATGATGACAATAAAGGAGAAAGTTTTGGAAACGGAAATGGAAAGGCAGAAGCGGGGGAGACAATAGAGCTCTTTGCTACTTTGAGGAATGATGGGCAGACGGCTGCCCTATCTCCTTCAGGAACTCTTACATGTCCTCACCCTGAAATTATAATATCCCCTTCACAGGTTAAGTTTACTTCCATCCTTCCTTTCACCGAGCAATCATCAGAGAGTCCTTTTGTGATAAAAATTCCACCATTTTTTCTTGGGCATCATGTTGTCCTGCGCTTCAAAGTTGAAGGAATGAATATCCTAACACTGTATGAAAGTATTAGAATCACAATCTCGAGATAGAAGCTTCTGCAGGATATAAAACTGCCCCAGTATATTTAAAAGCTAATTTTTATTCCTGCTCTTAAAGAGAGACCGTTTAGATTTATTCTTGCCGGCCTTACCTCGGTATAAAAATATGAGGAGGGTTTTTCATCGGAAAAAATGAAACGCGGATATGATTTTCCCGTTTTTTCGCTGTGGAAAGTAACCATCCAGAGTTTTCCTTCAGCCGCTTCTTTAAGGGAGTCTTTATCAGAGTAAGCTCCCCAATAACCCCATGTATGATCCCAACTGAAGCTGTCATTCTTATTCCCTTTCCATTCCTTGAATTCGACCATCCTTCCTGCGGCTTCAACAATTAAATGGATTCCACTCCGTATTTTATATTCTAAACCTCCTCTTAGATGAAACCCAAAAGTTTTGCACCTGCTTTCTTCATAATAGCTTCCGGATGAAGAATATTTATCCACAAAGCTCACAGGAACGCCATTATTGTTTTTCTCGTCAATGTAGTCAAAATCGTATTGGTAGTTCTCCCTGTAATTTATTTTTCCAGAGTAATATCCCACACCACAGCCGAGAAAAAAGTTCATGTTATCCCTGAATGGGAATGAATAAAATATGGTTATGGATACTGGAATGGTTTGAAGATGATATTTAGGTTCCTGGAGGCTTTGTTCATTAAGATAAATTGTTCCGGAATCACCTGGAGAGTGAAAATAGTCCTGCTCATCATTCATGCTTGAAGACATTTCTCCATGAGTTGTCCCTTCAAAGAGTTCAATACTCAGCGCAGCACTCCAACGATGGGAAAAATTGTAGGCAAGATCCACTCCCCCTTCTAAAAGGCTGTGAAGCTCCTTCAGGTTGTAATCGAATGTATAAGGAGCTTGATTGCGGTCCTTGAAGTACTCACTCCACCCGTAGATATTCTGGTTTAAATCTCCTCCATGAATCAAGCTTTTACCTGCAAAGATCCTAAAGCTTAACTGGGAGAGTACAGCTTCTGGAAAAGAGAGAATAATAAATAAGAGGCAGATAATAACTTTTTTCTTCAATCTATGTGTTTACTTATTTTTGAATTTCTTGTTCTCCAGCAATTTTTTTGCATCTTCCTTTGCCTCTTGTATTCCTTTTACCCAGAGTGGATCGTCTTCCATATTCAGGATGTATTCGAGTTCCTCTCTTGCTTCATCTATCTTCTTGAGGGAAAGATAAGTATCAGCTAAGTAATATCGTGTTAATGCATCTTCAGGGCCGAGTTCCTTGGATTTTAGCAGGTGCTCAAGAGATTTTTCCTTGCTGCCGCCTGCAAAACCCGGAAGTTCCTTATAAACCCGCCCCAATACTCTGTCTGCTCCTCCATCCTCATAAGCACGGTCTAATTCTAAAACTTTGTTCATTGCCGCTTTAATTGGTTTGACAAGAGCTAAACTTTTAAGCACGCCTTTGACTTCTCCAAATTTTCCATTATTGACGCCATGCCAGTAATGTCCATCCGGCTTTTCAGGTTGCAGGCCAATTGCTTTTTGTGCGTAGTAAACACCTAGAGAAAAAATGACTTTCTTTTCCTTTTTGCTTTCAGAATGTTCTCCGATGTAATACTGAATCCTTGCGATTCGCCAAAAGACCTCGTATTGGTCGACTTCTGTTGCAATAGCTTTCTGGTAGATTGCCAGGGCTTCCTTAGCAGTAGCCATGTCCTTCATCTCAGAAAACAAACTATCCCCTTTAGAAATCGGGTCTTCTGTATCCTGTGAATACAGAATAAAAGATGAAAATAAAATAACAATGAGGATAATTACTGGTTTTAGTTTCATTTGCTTCTCCTTTTTTGCATGTATTTATAGCACAATTTGTATAAAAATCCAAAATCCAAATATCAGATGGATGACATAATCAAGGAATACATATTTTTAGGTTTAATTAATTATAATAATGATCTGCTTTATTGTCTAATTCTACCAGTAAATGCTCTATCCTCTGGCGTTCCTTTTCGAGTTCATCGGTTTCCATGTTTGAATCCAAACGGATTGGTTTTCCATAAATAGCTATGCCCTTTGAAAAAGGATAAAACATTAAAAAATTATCCCAGCTGTTGAGATATTTTTTCTTTGATGTTGAAAAGCTGAAAAGAACGAGATATGCACCTGTCTCATGAGCCAGTTTAATCCCTCCGGCTTTCATCTTTCGGTTGGGCCCTCTAGGACCGTCAGGAACGATGAGCAGTTCGCCGCCTCTTTTAAGTTCTTTTTTCATTTCATTCCAGATTTTTATAATGGGGTGGGAACCCGAACCTCTTAATATTTTATAACCCCATCCGGACATGATACTGGCGGCGATTTCTCCATCCTTGCTCGGGCTGATCAGGGGCATTATTCCTCGGCGGCGAAAGAAGAAAGGAACAATTAGAATTCTGCTGTGCCAGACAAGAAGAACCACTGGTTTTTGTTCACTTCTCAATTTAAGATAATCTTCTTCTCCCAGAATGGTCATCCTGGTTGATTTTGCCCAAAGCCATAGAATCGCTCTTCCGAAGGTTCCAATAATCTTCCAGCGGATATTTTTTAAAATTGACATTTTCTAAGATGATATAAAAAACTCGGCTAACAGTAAAGTCCGAACAATTTTTGCCGTGTGCCTGAATTTTTATCTTTTTCTCACACGCAAATCTATTATTGAGCCTGATATAAATCCTAGAAGGCTCAATGCGAGCCCGAACGGCACTGAATAGGGCCAGGAAGGCCACTGAAGTTGAAGCAAGTTTACTTCGCATAAAAAACCGCCAACAGAATAGCCTCCACCCAGAAGGAGGCTCAAAAATCCAGCCGTGGGTAATTTTCTCCTTAGGAAGATCATTGCAACCCCCGGAATGAAAAATCCTTCGGCCATGATTTCTGAGGCCAGGCCAAGAGTTTTTAGAATACTCTGCAGCCTGGTGGCGATCAGAAAGGCCATTGCTCCCACGATGAGAGTTGATAAACGTCCTACTGCAACGATGTTTTTGGTCTTGTTTGAAGAAAAAATCTGTTGATAGACATCCCGCGTCAATGATAAAGCTCCTGTGTTGATTGCCGTATCCATTGTGGACATGACGGCCGCGACGATTGCAACGAACAGGATCCCGCCTAGAAAAGGTCCTGTTTTCGATGAGATAAGGGCTGAAAGAATAGGGCCTTCTTGGGTCCCTGCAGGAAAAATAGGAAGGGAAAGTATGCCGATAATGACTATGCACCAATAAAGGAGAAAAAATGTTATTCCTGCGGCAAATAAACCCTGTGTTGCTTTCCTCTCTGTCCTTGCAGCCTGAATCCTCTGCCAAACAATCGGAGAAATAATCCAGGCAAGAGTAAATGAGAATGCAATAAGGAAGTTCTTTTTAAGGTCAAATAGAAAATTGAAATAACCCTCTTTTCCTAATAATGATGCATGAAGAGAAATTTCCCCAGGCGCTGAGGTCCCGGCTAAGAAAACGAGAATGCTCACTGTTCCGGCAGCCAGCAGGAAAAATTGAAAGCTGTCTGTAACAACAACCGAAAAAAAACCCCCGAGAATAGAGTAAATAAAAACAATGGTTGTTCCCAATAAGAGACCGTAAAAATAAGAAATTCCCAGAAACGATTTTAAAAAATTGCCTATTGCCACCATTTGGGAAGACGCTAAAAGGACCATGTACCACACGATCAACAGCGAAGCAAGATGACGGACCACGCGGCCGTAGCGTTTCTCTACAAGGTCTGGCAGAGTCACTATATTCAGGCGTCTGATTGGCCGTGCAAGAAAAAGTATAAAGACAAAGACGGTCAATACTGCAGGTACTCCCATGATCCAGAATGAACTCACCCCTTGCATGTAAGCTTCATCAACCGAAACCAGCATGGAAGTTGCCCCTAACCATGAAGCAGCAAGTGATAGATAGACTAAAAACGCAGGGAGATTTCTGGACGCAAAGAAAAAATCTTCAAGATTTTTCATTTTCTTGGAGAATAAAAAGCTTAGAAAGAGGACAATAATGATATAGCCAAGAAGAAAAAAGAGGAATTCAAGTTTCATTGAAGAATATATAGCAGAAACATGGCATTATCTCAATGATGGTACGTGTGAATTTGAGGGCATGTTTTTACCTTGCTTCTAATATGTTATAATTCCAGGAGAAATGAAAAACATTGTTTGGCTGTTGCTTTTGTCAATATCCGTTTCTCTTCAAACACCAGAGAATGTTGCCAGAAAGACAGAAGAAAAATTGCGTTCTTTCAAAAGTCTTCAGGCCAATTTTGAGCATAGCTACTATTCTTCTTCTGTATCTACCCCCCTAAAAGAGAGGGGACGGTTCTATTTTAAAAAACCGGGTCTGATGAAATGGGAATACAAGGGCAAGGAAGAAAGAACTTATCTTATTAAAGATGGCTTCTTTTGGGAATATATTCCAGAAGACAATCAAATCACTAAATATGATATGTCAAAAGAGAGTGATGAATCCGAGATTCTTTTAATTCTTTCCGGACAGAAAGGGTTGTTGGACAATTATTCAGTCGAGTTCAGCCCATTCCCTACAGAAAATAAAAAAGCTAAACAGATAAAATTAACTCCAAAAGATGAGGAAACAGATTCATTTATTCTCTTGGAAATAAATGAGAAAACCTGGCTTATACAAAAAACTGTCTTCTTTGACTGGGCAGGTAATAAGACTGAATTTATCTTCAGTCGTATAAAAACTAATATTAATCTCTATAATAATACTTTTAATCTGAATGCACCTCCTGGGGTTGAAATAATTGAAAATAAATAAGAGCCCTCAATTCTTAACACTCAAAACCTTTTTGCCGAGCATACGTATTAGATTTTGAGGGCAGGATGTCCTCCGTGAATGAAGATAAGGATTTTATAAGTAAAACCCTTAAAGGCGAAAAAAAGGCTTTTGAGATGATAATTCAGAAATATCAGCAACCCCTCCTGAACTATGTTTGGCGGACAATGGGAGAACGCGAAATCGCACTTGAATTTACCCAGGAAGTCTTTATGAAAGCATATTATTCTCTTGACTCTTATCGTCCTCAGTATAAATTCAGAACATGGCTTTTTAAAATAGCATCTAACACTATCATAGATTACTGGAGAAAGAAAAAAATCGATACTTCTTCTATTGACCCTGATAGGAGTAAAGAAAACTATAATATGTCCTTTCAAATCTCCGATGATGAAGTTTCTGTTGCCGAAAAGTTTGAATTATCAGAATTAAGAAAAAGCATAGAAACAGCTTTGGGGAAAATCCCGGCTGCTTTGAGAGAGTTATTTGTATACAGGCATATCAATGGCTTCAGTTATGATGAAATAGCAGAGATAAAAAGATTGCCTGTGGGTACAGTAAAAAACAGAATTTTTCAAGCAAAAGAGTTGATACGCCGGCATTTAGAGGGAAAAAATTGAGCTGTCTTCGTATCGATCAGATTTATCTTTTCCTAGAGGGAGAATTATCCTCTACTGAAGTCAGCACTATTAAGGAGCACCTTTCCTCGTGTACGAAATGTAAAAAAGCCGTCGAGGAAAGAAGAATGCTGCTCAGGGCGTCAGAAAGTCTCCCCGTGTTGGAAACTCCGCCTGATTTTACTCGTCAGGTCATGAGAAAAATTTTCCCTAAAAAGATTTCATTACCCAGTTTGCTTATTACAGAGGCTGCTGGATTTTCTGCTGAAGCTCTTATGATTTTCGTGTTCTTTTTGCTAACACGAAAGAGTTTATTAAGCATAGTTATTGACTTTAATCATGTAGTGCGGAGTTTTGTGCTGAATCTTTCTGTCGTCTCTGCTAAATTAGTTAAGCTAGTTTCTATTTTTGCAGAAATCATTCTTCTATTGTTTAAGTATATATCTAAAGGATTCTTTTTTCTCACAACGATTCTCAGCACTGACGTTCAGATAATTCTTATTTTCATTACCCTCATTTTATCTTTTTTATTGCTTTACGGGGTAAGAAAAAAAATCTTGACAGGAGAAAAAGCGTGAAAAATCTAAAAAATAAAGCATGTCTATCTCTTATTCTCATTTTTCTTCTTTTAGGATTTGTTCCTCTGAAAGGTCAAGGGTTTGTCATAAAAAAAGATATCTATGTAGCGGAAGATGAAGTCTTGGATAATGTCATGACTTTCGGGGGGAACATCCTGGTTAAAGGCAAAATTAATGAGAATGTCATTGCCTTTGGAGGGACTATTACTATTGAAGGCGAGGTAGGCGAAGTAGTTTTAGGCTTCGGCTCAGAGATCACTCTGAAATCATCTGCAATAATAAAGGGGGATGTTATTGTTCTAGGCGGAGAACTCGACAGGGAATCTGGCGTTGTCATAAGAGGGGATACTGTCTACTTCAATACTTCTGAAGA
Source organism: Candidatus Aminicenans sakinawicola JGI OTU-1 (assembly GCA_000493965.1). Taxonomy (GTDB): domain Bacteria; phylum Acidobacteriota; class Aminicenantia; order Aminicenantales; family Aminicenantaceae; genus Aminicenans; species Aminicenans sakinawicola. The sequence continues at coordinate 93,099 of AWNV01000006.1, read as the reverse complement.
TGTTAAAGAGTTTCTGAAAGAGGGCCTGGGTGGTGTTATTGGGATCTCCTTGATCCCGTTTTTGCTTGTTATAAAATTGATTACACTGTTCATGTGGTTTATCCTAGCTGTCATTTTTGCAGCAGTCTTTCCAAGACAGATTTGTTTAGCATCGGCACAAATAAGAAAGTCTTTCTGGCCAATCATTGGGACAGGCTTATTGAGTCTCATTATTTTTTTTGGGCTGGTTATTTTATCTGTCTTTCTATGTTTTGTGATCATAGGAATTCCAATCCTGATCTCTCTTATTACTATTGGCATAATCATCAAAATATTCGGCCGCGTCATATTGTTCCATTTCTTTGGGGACAGCCTTGCAAGAGCTTTTGGTTCAAAACAGCCCTCCATACTTCTCTCTGTGAGTCTTGGCTTTTTGCTGGTGGGGCTGATAAGTATTATCCCGATTCTAGGCTCGCTATTTTCCTTTGTGCTTAGTATAATTGGATGGGGTGTTGTTATTCGGACGAGATTCGGAACTGTAGGAAACTGGTTTAAGAAAAATTCAGTAACTGAGTTATCTTAAATTTACAGAGCTTTTACAGTTCAAGAATTTCTTTCTCTTTGGCTGTGGCAAGTTCTTCTATATTTTTTATATGATCGTCAGTAATTTCCTGCAGTTTCTCATAGCCCCAGAATTTATCGTCTTCTGTGATTTCTTTGTTTTTTTCTAATTCTTCAATATCTTCTTTGGCATCTCTTCTCATAATGCGGAGGGCCGTCTTTTCTTCCTCCATAATACTTTTAATATGTTTCACTATTTCCTTTCTTCTGTCTTCATCTAAAGGTGGAATGGGAACTTTAAGTGTTTTGCCGTTGTTTATGGGGTTAAGACCCAGATCAGCAGTTCTTATCGCTTTATCAATTGGCCCTAAATAAGATGGATCCCAGGGATGAATAGCAATTAAAGTGGGGTCAGGGACGCCTAGTGTTGCTACCTGATTAATAGGTGTTAGGGTGCCATAGTAGTCAACTTTTATGTCTTCGAAAAGAGTGATATTTGCCCGGCCGGTTCTCAGTTTGCTTATGTCCTTACGGAAATGTTCTACAGAAACATCCATCCTTTTTTTAAGCTCTTTTAAAACATCTTTAACCATGTTTATCCCTCACCAAAATATATATTCGGGAAAACATCATTTTTATGAAAATTAGGATTTATTTCCCGGAAATCAGGGTTCCGATTTCATGCCCTAATACAGCTTTTTTTATGTTTCCTTTTTCTAAAAGGCTGAAGACAATAATAGGAAGGCTGTTTTCCTTGCACAAGGAGATTGCTGTTGCATCCATGACTTCTAAATTTTCTTTTATCACATCTATATACTTGATTGAAATGAACTTTTTAGCTTCGGGATGTTTTAAAGGATCTGCCGAGTAAACGCCGTCGACTTTTGTTGCTTTTAATATTACCTGAGCCTTTATCTCCAGAGCTCTCAATGCAGCCGCTGTATCTGTTGTAAAATATGGGCTCCCGATGCCGGCGCTAAATATAACAATCCTTCCTTTTTCAAGATGCCTATTGACCTTTCTTCTAACAAAAGGCTCTGCAACTGCTTTGATCTCAATGGCAGAGACATGGCGCGTAGTGATGCCTTCCTTTTCGATGGCATCCTGAAGAGCAATTCCGTTAATTATTGTAGCCAACAGACCCATGTAATCTGCCGAAGCACGATCCATTCCGGCCTCGGTTCCACGAATTCCACGGAAGATATTTCCGCCCCCTATCATTATGGCGATTTGGACGTCTAAATCGTGGATTTCTTTTATCTCTTTAGCAATGGCCCTGGTTGTTTCTAGGCCGATTCCGAAGCGGAGTTTTCCTAAAAGAGATTCACCGCTTAATTTTAGTAAAATCCTCTTGTATGCTGGCTTTAGTTGAGACATGCTAAATCTTAGGGTTGGCCGATTTCAAAACGGGCAAACCTTTTAATTCTTATATTCTCCCCAAATTTTGCAATATATGAAGCAATAAGTTTTTTAATCGAAATTTTATCGTCCTTAATAAAAAGTTGGTCCAGCAGACAGACCTCTTGGAAAAATTTGTTCAGCTTTCCCTGTACAATCTTTTCAATTATTTCAGGAGGTTTGTTTGAGTCTTTAAACTGCTCAAGGATAATCTCTTTTTCCTGGTCTATAACTTCCTGAGGTATTTCATCTGAAGAGATATATTTTGGATTGGCTGCTGCGATGTGCAGAGTGATATTCTTTACTAGCTCCTGGAATTCATTGTTACGGGCTACAAAATCCGACTCACAATTTGCTTCTATAAGAACTCCTATTTTGCCGTTAAGATGAATGTATGATCCTATTATTCCATCTGCAGTTTCCCGGCTCATTTTGTCTTTGGCTCTTGCATAGCCTTTTTTCCTCAAAATGACAATTGCTTTTTCGACATCTCCACCGCTTTCCTGGAGTGCCTTTTTACATTCCATCATACCAATTCCCGTACGTTGGCGAAGTTCTTTGACTAATCCAACTGTAATTTCCATCTCTTAGTTCTCCTCTATCTTTTTTTCCTGTTCAGCAGAAGTGCTTTCGTTTGCTTCTGCAGGAGGCTTTTCTTCAGAGGGAGGAATCTGGTTTTCATCTGGAGTTACCTCGCTTTCTTTTTCCATTTCCTGAAGTTCGTTCTCTATCTTGTTTTTTTTGCCCTCTATTATGGCTTCTGTTATTTTTGATGTGAATAATTCAATGGCTCTTACCGCATCATCATTGCCTGGAATTGGATAATCTATATTTTCAGGGTCTCCGTTTGTATCAACTATTGCTACAATGGGAATGTTGAGTTTCTGGGCTTCCAGAATGGCGATCTGTTCCTTACACGAATCTATTACAAACATTGCACCTGGCATTTCCAGCATGCTTTTTATTCCTCCCAAATTTTTAGAGAGCTTCCTGAAAACTTTTTCCTGCCGGGACTGTTCTTTCTTTGACAGGAGTTCCCACCGGCCGTCCGATTTCATCTCTTCCAATTCCAGTAGTTTCTCTACACTTCCCCTAATGACGTTAAAGTTAGTCAGTAATCCTCCCAACCAGCGCTGGTTGACATAGCAGGATTCACATTTTTGAGCATAATCTTTAATGATATCTTGTGCCTGCTTTTTTGTCCCTACCATCAGGACATCTTTTCCGTTTTCTGCGACACTCTTTATAAATTCAAGAGCTTCTTTAAAGGATTTTATTGTTTTTTGAAGGTCGATAATATAGATTTTGTTCCTCTCGCCAAAAATATAATCCTTCATCTTGGGATTCCATCTTTTTGTCTGGTGACCAAAATGAACTCCCGCTTCCAAAAGTTCTTTCATGCTTACTGATATCAACTTTAATCCTCCGCTTATCTCTTGTGATATTGAGGGGCCTTGCGTGCGCCGAGAAGTCCATATTTTTTTCTTTCTTTAATTCTGGAATCTCTCGTTAGAAATCCCGCCTTTTTAAGAGACGGTTTTAATTCCATGTTGAATTCGATTAATGCTCTTGCAATTCCCAGGCGAACTGCTTCTGCCTGTCCGGATATTCCGCCCCCGTTTATACGGATAAACAGATCGAATTTATTCTCTGTTCCTGTTAAAAGAAGTGGCTCCTTGATGATATGCTTCTGTGAGTTTGAATTAAAGAACTCATTAAATGGATGAGGCCTTTTGTTTACATATAAAGTGATGTCTCCTTTTCCTGGTCTTAAAAAGACCCTGGCAACAGCAGTTTTTCTCTTTCCCGTTCCATAATACTGAATTAAGCTCAAGATTCCTCCTAAATCTGGTGTTCCTGTGGTTTTTGTGCTTCGTGTGGATGATTTGGACCACTGTAAACTTTAAGCTTTTTATAAACAGAACGTCCGAGCTTGTTTTTTGGAATCATCCCCCAGACTGCTTTTCTAATGGCTTCCTCAGGTTTTTTTTCTAAAAGGTCTTTGAGACTCTTTTCTTTTATCCCGCCTGGGTAGCCGGTATGAGAGTAATACTTTTTCTGTTCCATCTTATTTCCTGTTACCTTAACCTTATCAGCATTGATAACAACAACAAAATCTCCGCAGTCTAGAAAATCAACAAATTCCGGTTTTCTCTTCCCGCGCAGCAAGACTGCAATTTCAGTAGCAAGACGGCCGAGAATTTTTCCTTCTGCATCAATCAGCCACCACTTTTTTTCGATATCCTTTTTTTTAGGGATAAACGTCTTCATTATTATTAACCTTTAACCTTAGAAACAGAAGATATTGACTATCTTCTACTGTATATCTCTTAATTCACGCTCTAGTTTCTTTCTTTCCTGTTCCTTTTTTCTTAGTTCCAGGAATTTCTCATTCCATCTGTCGGCTTCGGCAATATATCTTTTTTCTCTATTTGGATAAACTTTCGAGTGTATATTTCTATAAAGCATGTTGATATATGAATATGTGAATGAATAGTTTTCGTCTAATTCGTATGATTTCATCAAGGCCTTTTCACTCTCATCCGCCAACTTCTTTCTTTCTTCTAATGACAGGACATTCTGGAGGCGGTAAGCCTTGGAAAAACGGTTTACTCCTATCGTATAATAGGTCAAGGCATCGTCGGGTTTTAGTTCTAAAATCTTTTTGTGCAAATCGAAGGACTTATCGAATAGAGGCGTTGGTTGTTTTTCACCATAGTATTGAGCTAAATAAGCATATCCCTCGGGATTTTCAGGATCGGTTTCAATTCTTCGCAGGTACATTTCTTCCGCTTTTTTCCCAATTTCTTCCTTTTCGCCTGCATACCTTTTATAAAACCCGGCAACAACGTAGTAGTTATCCATATGTGTTGGCTCCATTTCGATTATACTTAGATATAGAGCCTCAGCATTATCAAAATCGCCCAATTTATCGTACAGGTCTCCTAAAGAGAAAATAATATCTTTATTAGTGGGATCGATTTCAAGTGCCTTTTTCAAAGTATCCAGGGCCTTTGTTTTTATCTCTTCATTTTCCTCGCTTTCGTCTCCTGGCTTATAGAGATTCTTATAGCTTTCTCCTAAAAAACGGTAAGCTTCAACTATATCAGGATTATAGCTTAGAGCTAGCTCATATTCTTCTATAGCCTTTCGGTAAAGGTTATCACTGAAATTGTTATTCGCCGCAGTAAAATGATAGTTTGCCTTCAGCTTGTTTATGCTGAGTTTCTGGCAGCTTGTAGAAATGAAGATAACGGCCAGTGCAAGAAGAATTAATAGAGCAGTATTTATAGCCTTTCGAAACATCGTGACCTCCTTAATCATCGAGTCATATATTGTCAAAAAAGATTCCTCTTAAAACTAGATTTATAAAGGAATACAGCATTAAAGTCAAGGATAAAAAAGGCAGAGTTGTGGTTAAGAACAAGGATTTTAGTTCTGTTTCAAGAGCAGACGGATTGGTGTTCCAAGGTAATCAAATTTTTCATGTGTAAGGCGAATAAGAAACTTCTTGTATGAAGGAGCAAGAGAACATTTTGAATGGGTAAAAAGAATAAAAGTAGGTGGAAGAATTTTCTTTTGTGTCATATATTTTATCTTAATTCTCCTTTTTTCCCTTGAGACAGGTGGGTGATTTGAATTTATCCAGGATAAGAAATTATTTAGCTTAGATGTTGAAACTTTCTTGCATGCATTTGAATAAACCTGTTCAGCAATGTCAAGAATCTTTACTACCCTCTGGCCGGATAAAGCGGAGATAAAAAGAAGTGGAGCATAGGAGACAAAATCTAACTTTTCAAAAATTCTCCTCTTAAATTCTTCAGACGATTTGGAATCTTTCGGGATTAAGTCCCACTTGTTCAAAGCTATTAGCATGGGCTTTCCTGATTCCTGTGCTAGGTGAGCAATAGCTGTATCCTGGCGTGTAGGGCATTCTTGTGCGTCTACGATCAGGCTTATTACATCTGCTTGAATAATATCTTTCTTTGCTTTGATAATACTGGCTTTTTCTCTCTTGTCACGTGTGCGGCTTAGCTTACGGATGCCTGCTGTGTCAACAAGACAAAATGTTTTTTTGTTCCTGCTAATCAGAGTGTCGGTGCTGTCTCTCGTTGTCCCCGGGATTTCGCTTACAATCAATTTTTCCTGCCCGCATAAACGGTTGACTATCGAGGATTTCCCCACATTAATACGGCCGACAACTGCAATTTTTAAAGGATCGGTGTCATTCTTTTCCAAAGAAGGTTCGGGAAGGACATCTATGATGTTTTCCTCCAAGTACTCAAGGTTTCTTTTATGTTCGGCTGAGATAGCAAAAATTTGTTCTTCTCCCAGCCGAAAAAAATCCCCGAGATTTTTCTCTTCGTAAGGGGAATCTATCTTGTTGACAATCACAAATATGGATTTATTCAATTTTTTTAATGAAAAAAAGAGATCCTCTTCTGCAGGCAGCAGTTCTCTCTTTCCATCGAGAACAAAAAGCAGAATATCGGCCTCCTTTGATGCTTCCCAAGCTTTCTTTTTTACTTGAGAAGAAAGCAGGTTTCCCTTGGAGTCAAAGAACCCTCCTGTATCGACAAGAACAAACTCTTTATTATCCAATTTGCATATTGAGGAAACCTGATCCCGTGTCATGCCGGGTAGTGAGTGAACGAGCGATTTCTTTCTTTTTAGGAGCCTATTAAACAGAGTGGATTTTCCCACATTAGGAAAACCGACAATAGCGACTTTTTTCATATAAGGAAATACTCCATTTTGTTATCTAGGAAAAAAATTAGTCGGCGATTAAATCGTATCTTGGCAGTAGAGGTCGGCTCAGGTCAACATGTCCTGCCAGGGTTTCTCTTTCGTTCCCTTCGATCAAAAGGAAGACTCTTTTTATAGATTTAAAATTATATGCAAGGGAATTAACTATTGAGAAAATTGTCAGTATTTCAGCAGAAGATCCAGAAAGGTGTTTTTCTTGAATCTCTCTTGAAAAATCGACATATACAATTCCCTCTTTAGTGATAAAAAGTTCTCTAAGTTTTGTTTCCGGGGGCAGAGGTAAGATATAACTGTTTTGGGACCCTTTAATGAGTTCTTTAATTATTTGTTTTGCCTGGTGGGCAATTGATGAGTCTGAGGGGATATCTCTTTCCTCTGGATGTAAAAACGCATCATCTTCTGAGGCGAAAAAAAGTATAATCTTTTTGGAGTCTTGAACTTCTCCTGGTAATTGATCCGATGCTGGAGAAGTTGTCGCATATGCTTCTTTTTTGTATTTTTCACCTCCGCTTCTAAAGAAAATCACAATCAAGATGATAAGCACTATAAGAAGCAGTCCGAGAAGAGCAATTCTTTTCATTTCCATCTTTACGTGTCATTATTGGGAATATTTTCTAAGAAAATCAGTCAAACCACGATAAATTGCCATGGCAACTTTAGTTTGAAATTCTTCGTTTAACAATTTTCTCTCTTCCTCAGGGTTGGAGATAAATGCTACTTCCACGAGCACAGCAGGGCATGCCACTCCTGTCAGGACTTTAAAGGGAGCCTGTTTAATCCCTCTATTTATTGTGCCAAGGAGTGAATTGAGTTCTATCTGAATGCTTTCAGCAAGCTGGCTGCTGTGTTGGAGATAGGCTGTCTGTGCCATGTCCCACAGAATCATCATGATATTATCCTCATCTTCGCTCTGGATCTTCTCCTCGATTGTAGCAGAATTATTTTCCATGTAAGCAAGGCGCCTTGCTTCTTCGTCAGTTGCGTTTAAACTGAGGAAATAGGTCTCTGAACCCAGGGCTTTTTTCCTGGGGGAACTGTTTGCATGGATACTGATAAATAAATATGCCCTATTGTTATTGGCAATAGCCGACCTGTTTTCCAGTGAAACATCGATGTCTTTATCTCTTGTAAGGACGACACGATAGCCCATACGCTCTACAATAGCCTTCAATTTAAGGCTGACTGCAAGAGTGATGTTTTTTTCTAATGATCCAAATTTCCCTTTGGCTCCAGTTTCAAGACCTCCATGGCCAGGGTCAATAACAATGGTTTTTATTCCTTTTTTCTCTAAGCTTGACTGAAGTGGAAAAGAGAACTCGATCAGTACACGACTGTATCCAGAGTAATCTATGGCAAATAATTTTATAAAAGGCAGGTTTTGCGAGAAGAAAAATATTGCAAGAGAGAAAGACATCAATGAAAATATTAATATTCTCTTTTTAAGGCTATGCAATTTGATCCTCTCAGATTGACAATATGGAGGCGGCGGGAATCGAACCCGCGTCCGAAGATATTCAACATAAGGCTTCTACACGTTTATCCTTTTCTTGAATCTTGTTCCACAGTTTCTGAAAAGGCAAGACACTATGAAACCAGTCCCGATACTGTTTCGCTTACCAGGTTTAGGACCTGCCTGGCTTGCTATCCTGCTTGTCGACGCTTCCCAAACACCGCAGGAAAACGCAGGGGAAACGGCATGCCTACTTATTAGGCAGCAACTTGCAGTGGTTCTGCATTTACTTTGTTCCACCTGTTTATCGAGGTGGGTGGGACCTCGACATGCAACCTTTGTCTCACTACCTCCGTCGAATCCAGTTCGCCCCCAACTCCTAGATATAAATTATATTTTAAATTAGCAAATCTTGTCAACATCTCTCTGAATTGAAATAGAAAATGGAGGGTCTACTGCTATGTAAGCATAAGGTAATAATTTTGACTGAGTCAAATTGATTTATTATTATACAATTGATCAAGCGGATGAATTGTTAAAAGAAGCTTATATTGGATTATTGAAAAGAAATGAATAAAATGAATAAAAGGAAATAAAAAATGCGTGATACTATGCTGAAAAATCTGGCTAGATGGCATGCAGATCATCCCTGGCGCATGCTGATTATTGTTCTTGTGCTGTCTCTGATTTTTATGGGCTTTGCGACTCAGTTAACCCTAACTATGCGCTGGTCCGACCTTTTGCCTACAGGAGACAAGCATACTATTTCATTTGACAAAGTAGTGAAAGAATTTGTAACCGCTTCTAGTATTGTTATTGTTGTGCAGGGGGAGGAAGATCGGATAAAAAAGTTTGCTGAGACCGCAGTCCCCAGGATATTGGATGCTAAGGATACGAGTAAAAATGCTGTGAATACGAGGAAGATTAACAAACTGAAGGAAAAAATTGCAAAACTGAAGGCTGACGAAGAAAAAGAGACAAAAATTAACTCCTTGGAGTCACAAATCAATGAGTTGAGATCACTGATGAACAGGAAGCTTGTGCAGCGTATTGACTACAAAACTGAAGTCGATTTTATGCGAAATCACGGCCTTATGCTTATGAAAGCCGAGGACCTGAAGAATATGAGAGATGTATTCAAAAACCCCAATCTTACAGGTCTACTGACTAACATCAATAACAGCATGGAAAAAGAATATGTTGGACGTGAGGAGTCTATTTCAACGAGGGAGAAGGAGGATCAGGCCTTTATTTTTCTTGACAGCATTGAGAACTGGATTAAGTTGATGCAAAAGTATGCAAAAGGTGACACTGTAACGGAGGAGGAAGCCCGAAGGAGCGTGGATAAACTGCTGCTGGGAGAGCCTTATTTTCTTTCTTATGACAAGAAGGCGCTTATCTTGAATGTCATCCCGAACTTCACGGTTTTTGATGCAGATCTGTTGGTTTCTGGAACAGACACGGTGCAGGCTATTGTTGATGATGTGCTTAAAGCCTTCCCTGATGTACGAGCTGGTCTTACCGGCATGATTCCACTCGGGCATGACGAAATGGTTTATGCTGAGAAAAGCATAAATATTACCAGTATTATTGCCCTGATGGCCATCCTGGTCCTGCTAATTGTATCGTTTAGAATGTGGGTTGCTCCGCTGCTGGCCGTATTTAACTTAATAATCGGTACTCTCTGGGCAGTTGGAGTGGCAGCTGTTGTTGTAGGACAGTTGAATATCATGACTTCCATGTTTGCTGTAATCCTTCTTGGGCTTGGAGTAGATTTTTCCATCCATATTATTTCCGGTTTTACTGAAGGCCGCGCTGCTGGGAAACCAATCAGAGAAGCCATGGAAGAGACCTTCTTAAAGAGCGGCAAGGGTGTTATGACCGGCGCCCTGACCACAGCTTGTGCGTTTCTAACCATGGTTATCAGCAGCTCACGCGGCATGAAAGAGATGGGGCTTGTCACCGGCACAGGACTTCTTGCAATTCTGGCTGCGACTTTCCTCTTGCTGCCGTCACTGCTTGTGCTCCGAGAGCGCAGGATCGACCGCAGGCTTGAAAAAGGTTTAAAGGCTGTACGATCCGTTCAACGAGATATTTCCTTCCGTTTCCTTGGCCGTACTGCCATAAGGCTAAGCCGAGGCTATGTATTTACTATTGTAGCCTCGCTAATAGTGACTGCACTGCTCGTATGGTCTGCATTAAATATCACTTTCGACCAGAACTATATGAATATAGAGGCAAAAGGCCTGACTTCGATAGCACTTCAGGATATAGTGCTTGATAAGTTTGATTTAAGTATGGCATATGCTTTGGTGCTGGTCGATAATGTTGAAGAGTCCAGAAAAATTGCAGAAGAGTACCGCGAAGTGGGTACAGTAGCTATGACCGAAGATATATCTCTTTATGTTCCATCGCAAGAACAACAGCAAAAGAGGACACCTTATTTGAGTGAAATACGTAAGACAATGGATTCTAAAACAATTCGTTCAGTCATTGAAGTCGATGAAATGCCTGTGCTGGAACAGGAAATCGAAAGGTTGAAGTTAAACGTGATGGAGATGCAGGACATGGCTTTTCTTGGCGGTCAAGACAAGGTGGACAGCAAATGTAAGGAAATCGTTGGCGACCCTGACAAAACAGATGCAAGAAATATTATTGATGAGCTCCTTGATAGGCTGAAAGAAGACCGAAAAACTACTTCTGTCAGGCTGACAAAATTCCAGCGCCACTATGCACCTTATTTTAAAGAGTCGGTGATAAAGATGTGCGCAACTGAACCGATCTCTATGAAAGATCTACCCCCATCAATACTTGACCGATACAGCAACAAAAACCGCTCACAGTTTCTGGTTACTGTGTTTCCGGCAAGCAACATGTGGCAGAATGCCGAGTTTTTCTATCGTTTCACTGATGACCTCGAGCGAATAAGCGACAACGCGACTGGATTCCCTCCGGTTTTCCGTGCACTCATTGATATTATAGGCCGCGACGGGAGAAATTCTGCCCTTCTTACGCTGGTTATGGTGTTCTTGCTTCTTTGGCTGGACTATCGCAAACCCCGCTACGCCATGATAGCATCCATACCTCTGGTAATTGGGGTCTTCTGGATGCTAGGCCTTATGCATTTGCTTGGAATGCAGCTTACAGTCGTCAGCGTAATGGGTCTACCCATGATTATTGGGATTGGTATTGACGATGGAGTGCATATAGTACATCGCTGGCGCGTCGAGGGCAGGGGCAAGATCAGGACTGTTTTTTCCAGCACCGGAAAGGCTATTTTACTCACTTCTCTGACGACGATGTTAGCCTTTGGTTCTATGGTTTTCTCCGTATACCGTGGATTTGGGCAGCTTGGAAGCGCTCTGTTTATCGGAGTAGGGGTCTGTTTCCTGGCAACAGTCATAGTTCTTTCAGGAATAATTGGTATTATAGAAAGAAAAAGAGAGTAAGTTAAATATAGGGATTTGAAAAAAAATATACCGGGAACTCACTATTGTGATGAACCTGACTATAAGGTTCATCGTAATAATGCATACCTAAATAGATAGTTTCAGATGAAATGCCTGTAAACAAATTCATTCGCTCCTCTTCTTCTTGTCTTCTAATCAGATATGCATTATTACGATGAGCCGACTATAAAATGAGCAGTCTAAGGTAAAAAATTTGTCTATTTTCGTATTAATTTCGATATAATCAGTCAGTTGCCGAAGCTAGGACTGAATTATAGGCAAAATCTGGCGGGGCCGACGAGACTCGAACTCGCGACCTCCGGCGTGACAGGCCGGCGTTCTAACCGACTGAACTACGACCCCGCTCAGGGCGAAAGAATTATAATCATTAAGTACTAAATTTTCAATAGTCTAAACGGATTAAGCTGCCTTAACAGATTTACATCTTTTCAAGAGCGGCGATACGCTCTTCGATAGGGGGGTGTGTGCTAAATAGCCTGCTTGCCCTTGCCCTTTTTTTAAAATCTTTGAGCGGATTCACAATATAAAGATGGGCAGTCGCCTTGTTTGCAACTTCAAGAGGTTCTTTATCTGCAGCCAGCTTTCTTAGAGCAGAGGCCAGCCCAGGAGGATATCTTGTGAGTAAGGCTCCGTTTGCATCTGCAAGAAACTCTCTTTTTCTGGAGATAGCCAGCTTCAAAAGCTGGGCAATAAGAGGAGATAGAATAGCCAGGATAAGCCCCACAATGATCAGAATGGAACCTGCATTTCCTGAGCCCTTGCTGTTACGCCGCCTTCTTCCTCCACCCCAAAAGAAACTTCTTAGAATCCAGTCACTAAGAAGGGCTATGATTCCAACCATGACAACTGCCAGTGTCTGAACGAGAATGTCATAATTCTTGATATGAGACATCTCATGAGCAATCACGCCTTCTAGTTCTGTACGGTTCAATTTTTGTAGGAGGCCCTTTGTGACTACGATAACGGAATTCTTCGGATTGCGGCCAGAGGCAAAAGCATTCGGAGCTGTATCATCAATGATGTAACAACGAGGCTTTGGAAGACCTGCGGCAATAGCCAATCCCTCCACAACATTATAAAGATGAGGATAATCCTCCTTTATAACAGGTTTAGCGCGGCTAACGGCCAGGACAATTTTATCGCTGGAATAATAACTGCCCAGAGTCATGACGCAGGCGATAATCGCAGCAAGCACCAGGCCCCCAGGCCCCCAATCTGTCAGCTGTTCAAAAATCCACGCCAGGAGGAAGATAAAGCACATAAAGAACAGGATTAGAAAAAAAGATTTCCTCTTATTGCTGGAGATCTGTTCGTACATTTTAGTTTTTCTCGGTTCTGGTGCAGAATGATATCTTGCTAAAACTTAACACTCACAGGCTCTTTGGCTTCGGCTTCTTCGATCTCAAAGTATTCTTTTTCTTTAAAGTTGAAAAGATTCGCAATGATGTTGGAAGGGAAGACCTGCTGTTTTGTGTTAAACTTCATGACTGTATCATTATAGAACTGCCGGGCGTATGCAATTTTTCCTTCTGTGCCTGCCAATTCTTCCTGAAGCATCAGAAAGTTTTGGTTAGCCTTGAGTTCAGGGTAATTTTCGACGACTGCAAAAAGTGATTTCAGGGCGCCTGAAAGCATATTTTCTGCTTCTCCCTGTTGTTTAACTGTGCCTGCATTAATAGCTTTGGCTCTGGCATCTGTTACTTTCTGGAAAGTCTCTCTTTCATGTTTAGCATAGCCTTTTACAGTCTCAACCAGATTCGGGATTAGGTCATACCTTCGCCTTAGCTGAACATCAACTTGGGCCCAGGAATTGTCAGCCCTGTTACGTAAGTTAATAAGGCCATTATAAATTCCAATAAAAATGACCAGTAAGATTCCTAGTAAGATAAGTAAAATCCATAAGGCTGCCATATTTGTTCTCCTCTAACAAAACTAAAGAATTTTATTACTGATAATAAACTATTTTAGACACGAAATGTCAACATTTATGAATAATTCAAGCTGGAAAGAAGTAAAATTATTATTGACAGGAATTGATGACAATGCTATATTGCCGTATTGTTATTTTATTATAATAATAACAGAAATAATATCTTAAAAAAGCTAAAGGAGGCTTCTTAATGTCAACAGTAAAGGAAAGATTACAATCAAAAATTGACCCCATGCGGTCAAGAGTCAGAGGCGTCATCAAAGAACATGGAGATCAGAAGATCTCAGATGTAACAATTCGCCAGGCTTATGGTGGAATGCGCGGTGTCAAATGTATTGTCACAGAAACGTCGGCTCTTGATCCGTATGAAGGGATTCGTTTTCGTGGTTTTAACATCCCGGAACTGAGGGAAAAACTTCCCAAGGCCCCTGGTGGTGAAGAACCTATCCCCGAAGGAATATTTTACCTTCTTCTTACAGGTGATCTGCCAACAGAAGATGATGTTAAAGAAGTAAGGTCAGAGTGGGATAAACGGTGCGAACTTCCTGATTATCTCATTGACATTCTAAAATCTATCCCTAAAGAAACCCATCCCATGACCCAATTTTCTCAGGCCATCCTGGCACTCCAGAAAGATTCTGTTTTTGCAAAAAGTTACAGAGAGGGTATGAGCAAAATGGATTACTGGGATCCCATGTACGAAGATGCTATGAATATTCTTGCAAAGCTTCCCAGGATTGCAGCTTACATCTACCGTAAAATTTACAAGAACGATGAGCACATTCCTGCTGATCCTAACCTGGATTGGGCTGGCAATTTTGCTCAAATGCTTGGAGTTGAAGGGGAAGGATTTAAGGAACTGTTGCGACTTTATCTTGTCATTCACAGCGACCACGAAGGAGGTAATGTCTCGGCCCATACCACACACCTTGTTGGTTCTACTCTTTCTGACGCTTACTACGCTCTCTCTGCAGGCTTGAATGGATTGGCTGGTCCCCTTCACGGTTTAGCAAACCAGGAAGTTCTACGATGGATCATGGATGTTAAAAAAGATTTAGGCGGAGTTCCTACAAAAGATCAGCTGGTAAAATATCTGTGGGATACCCTGAATGCTGGAAAAGTCATTCCAGGATACGGTCATGCTGTTTTAAGGCAAACAGATCCAAGATACGCTGCTCAGAGGGAATTTGCATTGAAGCATTGTCCTGATGATGAGATCTTTAAAGTTGTCAGTGCCATTTATGAAGTTGCACCTGATATTCTTAAGGAACATGGAAAAGCAAAAAATCCATGGCCTAATGTAGATGCTCACTCCGGCTGTCTCCTCGTCCATTATGGTGTTACAGAATATGATTTTTACACAGTATTCTTCGGAGTTTCCCGTGCAATGGGTGTTCTTTCATCATTGATTTGGGATAGGGCTCTTGGCCTCTCCATAGAAAGACCTAAGACTGTTACAACTGACTGGATTGAAGAGCAGATTAAGTAACCTGGATTTTTATATCCACTCCTCTTTTTATTTTATGATACAGTCGGGGAGTTTATGAATTACGGCAAATATTAATCAGGTCTATTAGCATGCTGTAGCCTGTTTCTTTTTTCCCTGCGCCTGGCCCAACTACAGTAATGTCTCCTAGAGTATCAGTAGTAATAGTAATAGCATTTGTGGCTCCCATAACACCGGCCAAAGGATGAGTGATATCTACTTCTTCCGGGCTCACGGATGCCTTGATATAAGGTGCTTCACGCCAGACTTTTCCAATGAGTTTGAAACGTTTTCCACGGTTCTTTGCATCGGCAATAGCGCTTGCTGTGATGCCTGTAATCCCTTCACAGGGATAGTCAAAAGGTTTCCTGTCCGCATCAAAGATCACTTTTGCCAGGATGGTTACTTTGGCAAGTGCATCCCATCCTAGAACATCAGCATCCGGGACAGCCTCGGCATACCCAAGTTCCTGTGCTTTTTTCAAGGCTTCTTTGTAAGATAATCCCTCTTCCATCCGAGTAAGTATATAGTTTGTTGTCCCATTCAGGATCCCCTTTATTTCTTTTACAGTGCTTGAAGCAAGAGTTTCCCGAAGAAGATTGAGGACTGGAGTTCCGCTCATAACTGTACCTTCAAAGAGAAACTTTACTCCCTTTTTGCGAGCAAGTTTTATAAGATCCTGGTAATAAAGAGCCACAGGTCCTTTGTTTGTAGTAATAACATGCATCCCTTTTTCCATGGCTTTTTTTATATGGGATGTTGCAGGTTCTGCAGTCTTTATATCCGTGTATGTTGCTTCCAGCATCACATCAGCGTCAGCATCTTGAATCAGATCTAAAGCATCGCCTTTGTACTCAATGTGTGGAAGCTCAGAAAGTGAACCTCCAGAGCCTAGCTTTTCCAGTACTTCCTTGAGATTTATCCCCTGAGGGTTATGAACACTGCCTTTTATTTTGTCCGAGATTCCGATGACATTAATATCTACACCGTATTTTTCAGAAAGAGAATTCTCTTTTTCAATCAAGAGTTCTGCCAGTCCTTGTCCAACGGTTCCAAAGCCTATAAATAATAAGCGCATAGTATTCCTCCTAAAAAGGGCGGTTGGATTTATCAAAAAATTGTTCTTTTTTGCCGCCGATAATATATGTTTTCAAAACATAACATGCCATACAATACAAAAAATCGCAAGTGAATAATCCAGGCGAGCCGACCCAATCTACCCTGATCTTACTGCATCTGCTGTATTACAACATATTAGGAGAGGTTGAATTTTGGGATATATTATTTTAAAATTAAACAGCATGGAAAAAATCAGGATTCTCGGAAGACATAACCTTCAGTTAAAGGGAAAAGTTAAAATCAGCGGAGCTAAAAACTCTGTATTACCAACAATTGCTGCCAGCCTTCTTACCGAGGAGAAAATCCAGTTAAAGAACGTTCCCCTTGTGAAAGATGTTTTTACAATATTAACCCTTATGCAGGAGCTTGGGGCAGAATATGAACTCGATAACGACTCTTTGTCGATCCAGGTCAAGAGAATTCGTTCTGAGGAAGCTTCATACGAACTAGTCCGGGCCATGAGAGCATCGATTTTAGTGCTGGGTCCACTTTTAGCCCGCCATGGTAAAGCGGTTGTCTCTTTACCTGGAGGCTGTGCTATTGGATCCAGGCCTACAGATCTGCACATCCATGGGCTGGAAAAGTTAGGAGCTTCTGTTAATCTTGAACATGGCTATATTAAGGCAGAAGCAAAGAGTCTTGAGGGAACAATAATAGAATTTGAGAAAAAAACTGTTGGTGGAACTGAAAATTTGGTCATGACAGCCTCCCTCTCTCATGGAGAGACAATTTTAAAAAATTGCTCTTTAGAGCCAGAAGTTTCAGATCTCTGTGAGCTATTGTTAAAAATGGGAGCTAAGATTGAAGGAATAGGCGAGGAGACTATCCGCATAATAGGGGTAAAAGAACTTGGCGGGGCATCCCATAATATTATTCCGGACAGGATAGAAGCCAGCACTTTCCTCATTGCTGGGGCATTGACTGAGGGAGATATAGTACTTACACATATTAAAGCAGATCACTTTGATACGATTGTCGAGAAACTGAAATTTTCGGGGGCAAAGATAGATAAGCTTGACGATAATTCTCTGCGTGTTATTGGAAGCCAGGAGATCAAAGCTCAGGATATTACAACTTCCTCTTACCCAGGTTTTCCTACCGACATTCAGGCGCCATTTACTACATTGATGACACAGGCTGAGGGAACGTCAATAATTACAGAGACTATTTTTGATAGAAGATTTTCACATGTAAACGAATTACTGCGCCTTGGTGCAAATATTGAAATATTAGGAGACAAAGCGATTGTTAAGGGAAAATCCTTACTTTCAGGCGCAGAAATAATTGCTACGGATCTAAGGGCTGCAGCGGCTCTTGTGTTAGCAGGATTGGTTGCAAGTGGGGAAACAGTTATTAG
Source organism: Candidatus Aminicenans sakinawicola JGI OTU-1 (assembly GCA_000493965.1). Classification (GTDB taxonomy): domain Bacteria; phylum Acidobacteriota; class Aminicenantia; order Aminicenantales; family Aminicenantaceae; genus Aminicenans; species Aminicenans sakinawicola. The sequence goes on along the minus strand of AWNV01000006.1, from coordinate 75,582 downwards.
TGGTGCTGGACATCTTGACAGAGGCTATGAAAAATTTGAAGAAAAGCTTAACTCTCTTGGTGCTGATATAAAAAGATTAGAAGAATAGAAACAATTTTAAAATGAGTGAAAGGGTAAAAAATGGAAGATTGTATTTTTTGTAAAATCATAAACAAGAAAATTCCTGCCAGTATTATCTATGAGGATGAAAAGATTATCGCTTTTGATGATATAAAACCTCAGGCACCGGTTCATGTTCTTCTTATTCCCAAAGAACATTATGCATCTTTAAACGATGTTCCCGATGGGGATGAGAGTATCCTGGCACATCTTCTCTTAAAGGCACGTCAGATCGCATATGACAAAGGAATAGGAGAAGATGGGTACCGGCTTGTCCTTAATACAGGCGGAAACTCAGGACAGGAGGTCTTTCACATTCATCTTCATCTTTTAGGAGGAAGGCGGATGACATGGCCGCCTGGATGATTCAGGTGTACATGAATTATTCACGAGTCAAGGTTGCTGCAGATGCAAGGCACAGCGCATGAAGTTGTGGTCCTTCACCACGAATGGGCTGTAACGCAGCAGATGCGGTAAGATCGGCTCGCCTGGAAGGTAAAGAATGCCTTATTTAATCGACGGCAACAATTTGATAGGATGCATTCCTGCCTATGACCTTAAGGACCCAAGAAGCAGGTATAGGCTTATTGCTGCTTTGCTGATTTTCCAGAGCATCAAAAAGAAAAGAATTATACTTATTTTTGACGGGCCTCCTGATCCAAATATTACAGATGCAGAATTCCGGGAGAAGTCTTTCTCCATTATTTATCCTCCTCCAGAAGAAAATGCTGATAGTGTAATAAAAGATATAATTTCAAAGCAGACAGATTTAAGAAATTTCTTTGTAGTAAGTACTGACCATGATATTAGAAAATACACTTATATGAAAGGAGCGAAGTCATTGACCTGCAAAGAATTTTCCCGGCATCTAAATGAGACAAGGAAAGAATACAAAAAATTATTGGAAATGGAAAAAAATGTTACTCTGCCGTCGCCCCTTGAAGTTGATTATTGGAAAAAAATATTCAATACAGAGAAATGAAAAACGTATGCATAATAGGCGCAGGGAATCTTGGAACATCACTGGGGTATGCTCTTTCAAAAAAAGGATATAGGATTAAAGCGCTTTCTTGTAGAAGAATGTCCTCTGCAAATGAAAGCAGTCGGATAATTGGAGAGGGAAAACCATCAAGGGATAATATCAAAACCGCCGGGTGTGGTGAACTGATAATCCTTTCTGTGCCTGATGATGAGATTGAGAAGGTTGTCAGGGAACTGGCTTCCTCAGATATAGAATGGGAGAAAAAATTTGTTTTTCACTGCAGCGGCTTGCTATCTTCTGATGTATTAAAACCTCTGAAAAAAAAGGGAGCCATAACTGCATCCGTTCATCCTGTTCAGTCTTTCGCCCAGAAAAATGCAGATCCAAAAGCATTTGAAGGTATTTATTTCGGCCTTGAGGGATGCAGGGAAGGCGTGGCTTTAGCGCAACAAATTGTCCGTAAACTGGGAAGCTGTTACTTCATTATACAGCCCGAGGACAAACCTCTCTACCATGCTGCCTGCTGTATAGCATCCAATTTCTTAATAGTGCTGTTGGATGCAGCAGTATTCCTTCTTAAAATGCTTGGCCTTGAGGAACATGAAGCATCTCAAGCCCTTCTTCCTTTAGTGCAAGGAACTTTACACAATGTAAAAAAATTTACTATCGCAGCTTCTTTAACCGGACCTGTTGTAAGGGGCGACCGGAAATCGTTAGAAAAGCATCTCGATGCATTAAAGGACTTCCCTCCTTATTATGAAATATACTTGAGAGCAATTGCCCAGGCTATTAAAATCGCAAAAAGAGAAAAAAAACTTTCTTCAAATAAAATTAAGGATTTGGAAGCACTGCTGGGAGAAAAAGGACTTCCTCTTTGAGATCAATCCCAAAATTTTTTTTCACCTTCCTTTTAAGTTTAGAAGCCAGGTTAAGAACATCCCGGGCAGAAGCATTCTCCCGGTTAATGATAAAATTGGCGTGGCCAGGATAGACGGCTGCCCCTCCAACTTGGAGTTTTTTTGCTCCAACTTGGTCTAAATAAAAGGCAGCGGGCACTTTTTTACCGCTGGGAAGTACAAGATTCTTAAAATAACTTCCTGCACATGCTGTATCCGCAGGCGGGTGCTTTCTTTTCCTTTTCTCAAGGTTGTTTTCGATCATGCTTTTTATATTATCTTTGTCCTTCTCTTGAAGGCTTAAAACAATCCTTAAAAGCACAGTGTGTTTTTTCTTCAGGAAGCTCCATCGGTATTTAAAGTCAAAATATTCCCTGTCAACTTCTGTCTCATTTCCTTTATCATCAAGAATCAAGGCTTCCTTTAAAAAGGCCCCGATTTCCTGGTTAAAAGCCCCTGCATTGCCAAAAACAGCTCCTCCGACAGTTCCTGGTATTCCTGCCAGGAATTCTAAACCGCCCATTCCTTCTTCAAAGCAAAAAAGAAGTAAATCCTGAAGGGATGTTCCGGAGGAGACTTCAATTTCCTCTCTTTGCCTCCGGCTGATACTTTTCACGCAGTTTTTAATGATTAAACCCCGGAAGCCCATGTCATCAAATAAGAGATTATACCCCCCTCCAATAATATAATACGGGATAGAACATTTTTTGGCCAGATGTACAGCCTCTACTATTTGTTTGTGTGAAGATGCTTTGAAGAAAAAATCTGCGTTTCCTCCAATCCTGAAGTTGGAATGTTCTCGAAGAGGAACAGATAGTTCCAGGGATTTACCGACCTTGTCTGAAAAATGAAGGGAAAAATATTTTCTATCAGAACTCACTATCTAATTTTATATGATATTGAGATAAATGTCTAAACCTGGCTTATTCATAAAAATTGCTGATAAATTATAATAATTAAAACCAGCTATAACCGTTCTCCAAGAAATCCTCATAACTACCTTATCTTAAACCTTCTCTATAATAAAGTTTAAATCTATTATCAGCAATTTTTACCTTTCGGGCGAGCCGATCTTACTGCATCTGCTGCGTTACAGCGCATTCGTGGTGAAGGACCACAACTTCATCTTATACAAATCTATTATCGGCATTCTTTATGAATAACTTGCGTCCACTTGGATTATTCAAAATAACTAAAAAGACTTTAGATTTGGCACATTGTTTGCTAATATATATGTATATTGCTTATTGTGTCTTAATATTGACATTTTAATTTGAGCGCGATATTATGCAAAAAATTCCAATGAGAGGTCGAATATGAAAAAAATAGTCCTGACTTCCTTCATGCTTATTGTTGTTGTCCTTGCTTCTTTATATTCTCAAGATATTTCGGCAAATGATGCTTATGTTAAAGCTGTGACAACCAAAGACCCAGCCCAAAAATACCGTCTCCTTAAAGACTTTATTGCAAAATATGCAGGTAAAGGGATCCAAAATGAGAATTATGCCTATGCCCAACTATGTCTTCTTCCTTACAGTGGAAAGACTGCAAGCGAATCCATTCAGTATGGAGAAAAAGCCTTGGCCTTAGGTGGGTTGGATGACATAATAAACTACCAGATTCTTGTTGCCGTTTCTAGTATTTATTGTCAACTTGGTCAGAATCTGGAGAAGGCAAATAAATATGCCATGAAGGCAATTCAAATTGCAAAAGATAATAAGAATAAAAATCTCGGGTCATCCAATACGGTTCAATGGAATCAGCTTATTGGGGCTGGTTATTTTGTACACGGCCAGATCCTTGAAAAAACAGAAGATTTAGAAGGCGCAGTGAATTCGTATATAAGTTCCTATAATATTTTAAAGAATAAACAGATCGCAGTCAGCTTAAGAAAAACAGGAAAATTTCTTTACGACAGAAAATCCTACAGTAATGCAGAAAAAGCATTTAAGATCTCATACGAGGCTTTAAATGATTTTGCAAGCTGCACATACTATGCAAAAAGCCTTCATAGATGCGGGAAAAAGGACTTGGCTCTTAAGTATTATAAAGAAGCCTATACGAAGCAAAAAAACGGGGAACTGGCTTACAACATCGGGATCATTTTAGCCGAGAAAGTAAAATCAAATTCATCTGTTGCTGACGAGGCAATGAGATACTTGCTTGAGGCGAGTTTCTTATCTGCCTCTCATTCTGAAAAGGCCATGAAGCTGGCTGAAGGCATATACTTCAATAAAAACAAAGAATACAACGAAAAAGTCAAACAGATTAGTGAAAAAAACAAGAAAATAGAAGAACTTACTAATTCTTTTAATAAAAGATTCGGCGATAAAGATGAAGAAGACCTGTCTGATGACGAAAAAAAAGAGATGGAAAGCATGCTTAAGCAAATCGAATCAGAACACAAAGCAATTGAAAAGCTACAGGTAGAGCAAAAAGTCATCCTGGACAAATTCAATTCGATTATCGAACAGACAAAGCAAAGATTAGGTATTTAATAAAAAAGATCTTATCCTGTTTGCTGTGAAACCAGGGGAGAAGTTGATGGGGAAAAGTATTTCTCTCAGGCAAGCTGAACAAAAAATCAAGGATCTGAGAGAAAAGATTGTATGCCACGAAAAAAAATACTACGTTGATAACAACCCCCAGATTTCTGACTACGAATTTGACCTTCTCGTTAAAAGACTGGAGAAATTGGAGAAACAGTTTCCAGAGTTAATTTCTCCAGATTCCCCAACCCAGAGAGTGGGGGAAGAAGCTCTCGAAGGATTTGCATCTGTCAGGCACAGAACTCCTATGCTTAGTCTGGACAACTGTTATAGCATTGATGAATTAGTTGAATTTGAAGAGAGAATAAGAAAAGTTTTTCCAGCAAGAAAAATTGAATATGTCGCGGAATTGAAGATAGATGGGTTAGGTATTTCAATAATATATCATGATGGGAAATTTGATCGGGCAATAACAAGAGGAGACGGTTATCAGGGTGATGATGTTACTGCAAACGTCAAGACTATCAGAAGCCTTCCTCTCTCAATAAATTCCAATAAGGCAGTAGAAATCAGGGGGGAAATCTATTTGCCTTTCAGTTCTTTTAAAAGAATAAACAAGGAAAGAGAAAAAAATGGGGTCACACTTTTTGCCAACCCCAGGAATGCTGCTGCTGGCTCTATTAGGCTTCTAGACCCAAAAGAAGTAGCGATCCGTAAGTTAGACATATTTCTTTACTCTATTTTTATTGATGGCGTCGAGCAGGATAGTCAGTGGGATAATTTGAAAAAATTGAAAGAGCTTGGCTTCAAAATAAATACGTGTTCCTCTAAATGTAAGTCCTTAGAGGAAGTGGTTTCTTTTTATAAAGAGATGCTCGAGCAAAGAGATAGCCTGGACTATGATATTGATGGGATAGTTGTGAAAGTTAATTCAGTTGAACAGCAAAAGCTGCTTGGCAGCACAGCTAAATTTCCTCGATGGGCTATTTCATTTAAGTTCCCTGCGAGGCAGGCTACATCCAGGATAAAGAACATCATTATTCAGGTTGGAAGAACAGGAGCACTCACTCCTGTAGCTGTTCTTGAGCCTGTTAAACTCTCGGGAATAACAATAAGCCGCTCCACACTCCATAATGAGGATGAAATTAAAAGGAAAGATATACGGATCGGAGATTATGTTCTTATCGAAAGGAGCGGAGATGTCATTCCAAAGATAGTTTCTGTAATGAAAGAAAGGCGTACTGGGAAAGAAGTTGAATTTGTTTTTCCAAAAACATGTCCTGTTTGCAGCTCATCGACTTTCAAACCCGAAGGGGAAGCTATTTCCCGCTGCACAAATCCTTCTTGCCCGGCGAAATTGAAACAATCCATTCTCCATTTTTCCTCTCGTCGAGCAATGAATATTGAGAACTTAGGGCAAGCCCTTGTTGATCAACTTCTGGAGAAGAAGCTGGTTGAAATGATTCCTGATCTCTATTCTCTAAGACTTGAGGATATTACAGCTCTTGAGAGGATGGGTTTGAAGAGTTCCAGAAATCTATTGGGCGAGATTGAAAAATCGAAGCAAAGAGGCCTGGACAGGTTAATTTATGCCATTGGAATCAGGTATGCAGGAGAGAGAACAACCCGGACTTTGTCCTTACATTTCGATAGCTTGGATGCTTTAAGCAAGGCATCTTTAGAGGAGCTTATAAAAATTGAGGATATCGGACAGAAGGTAGCTGAAAGCATTTCTTTCTTTTTTCGACAGCCTGAAAATATTGAACTAGTAAATAAACTGAAAGAAGTCGGCATAAACTTTTATTCCAGAAGACTGAATAAAAACAAAGGAGCCCCGCTTGCGGGCCAAGCATTTGTATTTACAGGGAAACTTTCCAGTCTGACCAGGGAAGAAACAAAAAGAATGATCGAGGATCTTGGAGGTAGAGTATCGGCTTCGGTCAGTACTAAGACAACCTACGTAGTTGCTGGGGAATCACCTGGAACAAAACTTTTGCGTGCTCAAAAACTTGGGATCACTATTCTCACTGAGCTGGAGTTTTTGAAGCTTGTAAATAAGTTTATTTGAACCACTCCTGGCAGTTCTTATAAATATACGAAATGGTTTTTAATTATTTTTTCTTTTTGCCAAACAAATCGAATGAGAATATTCCTTTTAATCCTTTTTTCTTGCCATCTTTACCCGTTAAACCAAGTTCTTTAAGAGCGATTTGATGCTTCGGTTCTATATCCAGAGCTTTTCGAAATTGCTTACTTGCCTTAAATTTAAGTCCTTCTTTCTTATACATTAAGCCTAACCCAATATATGATTCCGCGCTCCAAGGTTCTAATTCTGCAGCTTTCAGAAAGTTCTGCTCGGCATTCTTTACATATGAGGGAATCTTCGATTCTGCCAGGGCAAGAAGCAAATAATAATTTGCCTTATCCTTATTCAATTTTACTGCTTCCTTTAACAGAAACCGGGCCTCTTCGTATTTACCTTTGTTATAAAATGTCTTTGCTTTTAGAAACTTTACATTTGCTCCCTCTTTTGAACCTTTTCTTCCATTTCCGCTTGGAATATTTTCCTTTTCATTATATTCCCTTCTCATAATAGGATCATTAAGCGTGCTGTAAGCTTTAGTAATTTTGTCAAAAATGTTTGATATTATATCTTTTGTTTCAGATGGAAGATCTCGGTCAAAGAGATCAGGGTGATACTTACGAGCCAAATTAAAATAAGCGGTTTTTAACTCGCTTGGTGATGCTATGCGTGGAATATCTAATATCTCGTAATAATTCATATTATGGAGCCTACTGTGAAATGCAATCAAGTCATCCAGTTCTTTTTGCGATTTTTTGGCTTCAGGTATGTCAGAAGTTGCTTTCTTTTCGTCAGTTGGAACATCAATCAGATCCAGGCAATAAAAGAGATAAAGGCTTTTCCAGAAAAACTCAGGATTTAAGCCAGACGAATGTAGAATGGCCTCAGGAGTAGAATTTTCTTTAATTATTTCTAATATTTCCTTTTCTTCTTCTGTTAAGCGGTAAAAAAAACTCTTTGACTTACAAAAAAAAGTCTTTTTCCCCATAAACATCTTCAGGTGAGGGTCATATTTCATTCGCCTTATTCCATCCTCGATTAAAGCGGGAATGCCAATTCTTACTTCAAATTCCTGTTCAATAGAGACCTCTTTCTCTTGAAATTTGAAGTTTCCCTCAAATTCGGAGAAAGTATTTAGAATTATTTCTCTCATTTGATAGATCAAGCCCTCTCGTAGATCCTCTTTGGATATCAAATGATCTTCAACTAGGCTCCGTCCAATATTTTTCTGCGGTTCGATGTAATCATCAATTCGAGTAAAAGCTTCATCTGAAAGCTTCCCTAATTTAAAGAGGACTTCTCCCAGTAATTCTTCTTGCTTGTTTGTTTTTGCAAAGATCAAGTACCCATCTTGAAAAAATACGTGTTTAATAGTCTTTTCGTGCCGGAATGTGAGTTGACCCATTTTATTTTGGGAGTAAATATTTTTGAGGTACCAGGCGATATGTTCCATATGATTAATTTTTAATGTTATGTTATTCCACTATTAAATATATTACAAACTTAAATAAATTTTCAATTCCTTGTTCTTATTTTAATTCTAAATGACAGAATTGCAAAGTATTAAAATTTGTGATAATTTTTTAAATCATGAAGATTAATGAAGCGTTTGTTGAAAAAATCCTTATAAAGTTTATACAGGAAGAATTATCCAGATTCAATTATAAAAAGGGAATCCTGGGTCTTTCAGGAGGGCTTGATTCTTCTGTATGTGCAGTCATCGCAGCAAAAGCATTAGAGCCAAAAAATGTTATTGCTATGATCATGCCTTGCGGGGATTCCTTCTTTGAGGATGTCAAGGATGCCAGAGAACTGGTCCAGTTGTTGGGCGTCCATTCAAAAACGATTGATATCTCTCCTATGGTCGATTCATATTTTGCTAGGTATCCTACTGATAACAGAGTCTTAAAAGGAAACAAGATGGCAAGGGAAAGAATGTCTATTCTTTATGACTTTTCTGCTAGAGAAAAAGCATTGATCTTAGGCACAAGCAATAAAACAGAGCTGCTCTTGGGATATGGAACAATCCACGGAGACACAGCCTGTGCGATTAATCCTTTGGGTGACTTGTTCAAGACGCAAATTCGGCAGTTTGCCCTCTATCTTGGGATTCCGCAAAGAATCCTTAAAAAAGAGCCAACCGCCGGCTTATGGAATGGACAAACAGACGAAAAAGAACTCGGGCTTACTTATGACAAAATTGATAAGATCCTCTTTCAGCTTGTTGACAAAAGAATAACAAAAGAAGAGATTGTTACCTCAGGATTTAATAAAGATGATGTTGAAAAGATTATCAAAATGATAAAAAATTCTGAATTTAAAAGGAAACTTCCTCCTATTCCTAAATTATCAGAGCGAACGATTGGACATGACTTTCTTTTCCCTTATGACTGGGATAAATGAGCCATGCAAGAGGGAAACTTTGGCCAAAAATCTTGTGGCAAACTCTATATTGTTGCTACTCCTATAGGGAACCTGGAAGATTTAACTTTTAGAGCGCTAAGAATTTTAAAGAATGTTTCTTTTATAGCATGTGAAGATACACGGCAAACCATTAAGCTTTTAAATAGGTATAAATTTAAAAAAAAGCTTATTAGTTATTTTCAACCTAGAGAAAGACAAAAAATTCCCTTGATTATCAATCTGCTTAAGGGAGGTAAAGACGTGGCTCTGGTCTCGGATGCAGGAACTCCCGGGATCTCAGATCCAGGCTTTTTACTTATAAAAGAGGCCATAGCATCAGGTATAGAAATAGTGCCTATTCCAGGTCCTTCGGTAGTAACAACCGCTCTTTCTGCTGCCGGACTTCCTACTAATAGATTCCTGTTTTTAGGATTTGCCCCTCCTAAAAAGGCGGCAGTAAAAAAGCTTTTGGATTCTCTTAAAAATGAAACAGCGACTCTTGTTTTTTATCTTCCGGCTAGAAAGCTTCTTGCTTTTCTTGAAATTACCAGGGAAACATTCGCTGAAAGACAGGTTGTTATTGCAAGGGAAATAACAAAGATCTATGAAGAATTCCTGAGAGGGACGCCTGATGAGCTGATAAATAAACTTGCAGCTAGAACCGTAAAGGGGGAAGTAACAATCCTTATTGGGCCAAGCTAAGCCTGGGCAATAGTAAGAGCTCTGACATCCTTTGCTCCTGCCTTCCTCAGGACTGAGCTGCATTCATAGATTGTAGATCCTGTAGTAAATACATCGTCGACTAATAGAACAATTTTTCCTTTAATTTGTTCCGGTTTTGAAACTTTATAAATTCCTTTGACATTCTTTTTTCTTTCTTCTGCTGCAAGAGAAGTTTGAGGTGGAACATTTTTTAATTTAATCAATACTCGTTCAATCACTACTGTTTTTTTGAGTCTTGCCAGTTCCCTAGCGATTATTTGAGCCTGGTTAAATCCCCTTTGTTTTTTTCTTTTTGGATGAAGTGGAACAGGAATTATAGCGTCAATACCCCACCATATTGCTTCCTCATTGCCTAAAGTTTGATAGGCGAATTGGGCCAGTCCTTTACCCAGAATGTGCAGCTTCCGGTATTTATATAATAGGATTATATCTTTCAACTTCCCCTCATATCGGCCGCAAGAACGGTGACAGGAAAAATGAGGGATTTTATGTAAGCACAGCCCGCAGAGATGAAGCTCTGTTGAACTCTCAAAAAAACGTCCACAGCATAAACAATATGCAGCCATGTGAACTTTTAGGCTTTCCCAGCATGAATTGCAAACTATTTTTTCGTGGGGGAATTCAAGCAAGGAGGAGCATATCTGGCAGAAAGATGGGAAAAATGTAAGCTCGGCTAATTTTAAGAAAGTCGAAATATCTTTGTGAAAAGAGTAAGTCAAAATGATTCTTCCTCTTCCTTTTCTTGGCACTTAATACAATAAGGTGTCCATGGAATAACATTCAATCTTTTTTCATTGATTTTTTTATTACACCTCTGGCAAAGCCCGAAGGTATTTTTTTCAATCCTTTTGAGAGCATCGTCTACCATGAGAAGCTGATTTCGATCTTTATTGGAAAGGCTCAAAAGAAATTCTTTGGTGTAGGAACTTTCGGCTTTGTCAGCGACATCCTGTGCAATTCCTGTCTCAAGTTCTTTGCTTTCGCTGTAAAATTCACTCAACTTATTTTTTATCTCTTCTTTCTTTTCTAAAAGTATTTTTTTGTATTTTTCTTTCTCTCTTTTATCCAAGATTTTTCCCCCTAATTAGAGTATTGTCTTCCTTCTTCTTATGTAAAAAGCCATTCACTAAATAAAATTACTTTCAGATCCTTATGTTTTGTAAATTTTGTTAATAAAAAATAATATTTAGAGAAAGAAATGTCAACAATTTTTTGAAAATATTTATTTAGCCAGCCTGGTCCAGACCAAGCTATCAATAAGAGGTTTTTGGTGCATCGCCCCATAATTTTTCCAGTGAATAATATTCACGTGCTTTCTTGGAAAAAATATGGATAATAAAATCTCCGTAGTCCATTAATATCCATTCGGCATTTTTCCTTCCTTCTATGCTCAGGGGCCTGATTTTTTTCTTTTTTAATTCGTGTTCAATATTTTCGTAAAGCGCGATGTTCTGCCTGCTGGAATTGCCGTTCATAATAACAAAAAAATCAGTAAAAGAAGATATCCTACTCAAATCTAGAATAAAAATTTCCTCTGCTTTGGTAGCGCGACTTGCTTTTACAGAAATCTTGACTCCCTGTGGGAGTTTTTGTTTAGAAAGTACATTTGAAGTCTTATTGTTCATATTTATCACTTGTAAAGCTTCTTATTCTTTATATAGTTTTTCACTGCTTCTGGAACTAATCCATCTATGGAGCCACCTTTTTTTATTCTTCCCCTGACTTCAGAAGAAGTAATATCCAAGCCAGGTATAGGTAACAGGAAGATTTTAAAAGAAGTAAGGTTTTTCTCTATACACTTTTGAGATTGCGGGAGTTTAAGCATTCTGTTATCGTATTTTCCTTCCAAAATGCCTTTTGCATCTTCCAATTTATAACCGGATCGGCTGACAACAACAAAAAAACATTGATCAAGCACTTTTTCATAGTCTTTCCATGTGTGTATTTCTAAAAATACATCAATACCGAGAATAAAAAAGATATAGGCATTAGGATAGAGATTTTTTATTTTGTTCAGAGTAATAATCGAGTATGATTTTGTTTTTTCTTCTATTTCAATAGAAGAAGGGACAAATATAGAGGAAGAACAGGCAGCAAGCTTGACCATTTTTAATCGGTTTTTTGGGGAAGCAATGCCGTCAGATTTTTTATGTGGTGGGATATACGAAGGAATAATTAGGATTTTATCTAATGAGAATTTCTTCTGAACAATCTCTATTGCCCTTATGTGTCCAGAATGGATCGGGTTGAAGGTTCCGCCAAAGAGTCCTATCCTTTCCGTTTTCATAGAGTTATTCTGTTTTATTTGTTAATATGTCTAACTTCCTTGTAATCCATAAAATTAGTTCTTTAATGCCCTGCTTTTTCAAAGCAGAAATTGCAAAAAAAGGAAGATTTTCATGTTTTGCCAGTAATCTTACTTTATTCAGACTTGCTTTATTTTCTTCAAGAAGGTCAATTTTGTTCGCGACCAATATTTGGTGCCTTTTTGTCAATTGAGGATTAAAAGCTTCGAGTTCTCTTATCACAGAACTGAAATCCTGCACAGGATCCCTTTGAGAATAAGGAGAGACATCGATAAGGTGAACTAATATTTTTGTCCTTTCCACGTGTTTAAGAAATTTGATGCCTAGTCCATGACCCAAATGGGCGCCCTCGATCAAACCTGGGATGTCTGCAACGACAAAGCTCCTGAATTCATCAACGTCCACAACACCCAAATTGGGACTAAGAGTAGTAAAAGGGTAATCTGCAATAATAGGTTTTGCTGCTGAAATCTTTGAAATCAGGGTTGACTTTCCTACATTTGGAAAACCAATTAGACCTACATCAGCGATGAGCTTTAGCTCTAGGGTTAAGAGCTTTTCCTCCCCAGGCTGCCCTTCCTGGCATATTCGTGGGGCTTGGTGTGTGGATGAAGCAAAACTTGCATTGCCCCGTCCCCCTTTCCCTCCTTCGGCAGATAGAAGTATCTGTTCCGAAGCAAGAAAATCAAACAAGATTTCTTCCTCTCTTTTTACGATTGTTCCTACTGGCACTTTAAGGTATATATCACTGCCACGTTTTCCTTGGCGATTTCTTCCTTCTCCGTGAGAACCATTTCTGGCTTTATTTATTGGATGAAAGCGAAAAAAGACAAGAGAAGAAATATTTTTATCGGAAACAAGATATATGCGTCCCCCTTTCCCTCCATTGCCGCCGTTGGGTCCTCCTCGTGGGACTCCCCTCTCTCTCCGGAAACTTACACACCCGTTGCCACCTTTTCCTGCTTTGAGGGTTACTTTGACCTGGTCTACAAACATATTTTAAGTCAGAAATTTCTAACCTGAATTATTCAGGCTAGGAAGGGATGACGGAAACAAATTTTCTTTTTCTTGCTTTTGTTTCAAAACAGACATTTCCTGACACTTTAGCAAAAAGAGTATCATCCTTTCCTCTCCCGACATTCATTCCCGCCTTAAATGGCGTTCCTCTCTGGCGTACGAGGATAGAACCGGCGCTGACATATTGTCCGCCATAACGCTTTACGCCCAGTCTCTTCGAATGGCTATCTCTTCCATTTTTGGCACTTCCTCCAGATTTTTTGTGTGCCATTCTCTTACTCCTTTGCTAAGGTAGATTCCTTGGTTTTTGAATTTGTATTACTTGCCTTTTTCTCTTTTGCAGGAGTTTTGGGCTTTATCTTTTTAGCTTTGACGGCTTTATCCTTGCTTTTTGGTGTTGCTGTTTTTTTGCCCGGTTTTTTTGTTTCCCGCTTTATGGGGCTCTTGGCTTTCACGGAATCAGTTTTTATTTCAGGCTTCGGCTTTTGCTTTTTAATACTTTCTTTTTTTTCTGATTCTTTGACTGTTCTGGCCTGTTTTTTCTGTTGAGAGGCATTTTCACTAGAAATTATTTCTTCAACTTTGACCTTTGTCAAATCCTGCCTGTGACCACTCTTTTTTCTATACTGCTTCCTTTTTTTCTTTTTAAAAACAATAATTTTTTTATCCCTAAAATTTTCAATAACGACAGCCTTGACTTGAGCGTTCTCGATAAATGGAGTTCCTATTTGAGTTTTGTTTTCATCTTCAATAAGAAGAACCTTATCAAAAGTCATTTTTTGACCTTTTTCCAGTCCCAGCTTTTCAATGGACAGGACATCTCCTTTTTGAACCTTGTACTGTTTTCCACCAGTTTTAATTACAGCGAACATTTCTCTACCTTTTTTCCAGATTTTATTGAGTTAAATTTAACATACGGCTGTTCCTATGTCAAACGGAACAGACGTGTTTGTAACTTATCTTGACAAAAATGTTGCTTTTCTCTACTTTAATTATGGTTTTTCGGAAACGAAGCAAGAATCAGGGCGGTTAGCTCAGCGGTAGAGTACCGGTCTTACAAACCGGGTGTCACTGGTTCGAATCCAGTACCGCCCACCAGAGATTCTTTCTCTCAATGGTATTCCTCGTAAGCATAATTTTTTACGAGATCAAGTAGATCTAGCTGATTGACCATTGTTGTTGATGTACACCTTGAAAATTGACTTATATGAGTTCTAATGATATTTTACAAAACAAATATGTGATTTTTTGAATAAAGTGATGAGTACAAGGGTCTTGGTTGTTGAAGATGAAAGCATTGTTGCACGTGATATTGGCAATATGCTTTTAGGATTAGGGTATGAGGTGGTTTCAATTGTCTCTACCGCGAAGGAATCTGTCCTAACAGCTAGAACTGCAAGGCCGGATATAGTCCTGATGGATATCCTGCTCCATGGGGAAAGGACAGGTGTGGAAGCGGCAGGACAGATCTATAAGCAGTTAAATATTCCGGTTGTCTATCTTACTGCTTATGCAGATGAGATCACATTACAGCGAGCAAAAAAGACCGAGCCCTTCGGTTATTTACTAAAGCCGTTCGAAGAAAGAGAGCTGCAAACGACAATTGAGATTGCTTTATACAAATTTAAGATGGATTCCAAATTGAAAGCCAGAGAGCGATTATTCTCTACGATACTGAGGAGTATAGATGATGCTGTTATTGCAACTGACCAGGAAGGAATGATCACGTTTATGAATCCACTTGCCGAAACTCTTACCAGGTGGGAACAAAAACAAGCTTTGGGGAAACCTGCAAACGATTTTTTTGATATAAGAAGCGAAAAAACAGGGGAAAAGTATGAAATTCCTGTTGGGAAAATCCTTGCTGGGAAGCGAATGAAACATAAGAATGAAGCTGTCCTTATTTCTAAAAAAGGGGAAGAGATTCCAATCGAACACATAATTACTCCCATAAAGGAAGAGAGTGGAAAAATTAATGGCATAGTTTTAACTTTCACTAATATAAGCCGCCGTAAAAAGGCAGAGGAAGAATTGTTCAAGAGTTTCGAAAAGCAGAAGCTGGTAATGGAAGGAACTGTTCAGGCTATGGCTTTTACTATCGAAGCTAGAGACCCTTACACGGCAGGCCATCAAATACGGGTAACAAAGCTTGCTTGTGCAATAGCTGAAGAGATGCATTTTAGTAAAGATAAGATTGATGCAGTGCGTTTGGCCGGAAGTCTTCATGACATAGGCAAGATATATGTTCCTGCTGAAATACTTAGTAAGCCAGGCAAGATTTCTGAAGTCGAACAGAACATAATAAAAACTCATTCACAGGTTGGCCATGATATATTAAAGTCGATAGAGTTTGCATGGCCTATTGCCAAAATTGTACTCCAACATCACGAAAGGATGGACGGAAGCGGATATCCTTCCGGCTTAAAAGGAAAAGATATTCTTATTGAAGCAAGAATTTTGGCTGTAGCTGACGTTGTGGAAGCCATGTGCACTCACAGGCCGTATCGAGCTGCCTTAACTATAGAAGCCGCACTCGATGAGATCTCGATGAATAAAGGTAAGCTTTATGATGTAAAAGTGGCAGGTGCCTGTTTAAGACTTTTTAAAGATAAAGTATTCAAATTCGATTAATTCAACCATTACTTCTATATTGAAATATCTAAAAATTTAACCTGGATTATTCAGGAGAACGTGGGTTATTCACGAGTCAAGCTTGCCGCAGATGTAAGGCACAGCCCATGAAGTTGTGGTCCTTCACCACGAATGGGCTGTAACGCAGCAGATGCGGTGAGATCGGCTCGCCCAAAGGGTAAAAATTGCTGATAATAGATTTAAATTTTATTATAGAGAAGGTTTAAGATAAGGTAGTTATGAGGATTTCTTGGAGAACGATTGTGAATGGTTTTAATTGTTATAATTTATCAGCAATTTTTATGAATAAATGAAAAAATTTTATTCTTGTCTACTATTGGCATCTTCTATATGCGCCTCCCTTGGTGGGATTGCTCTTTTTATTATTCTCTTTATCCCTGAGTTTGATATGTACTGGCTTATCCTCTCTCCAATTATTTTTGCCTTCTACCAGGCACCAGCCGTTTATTTATTCTGGCTCTGGAAAAAAAGAAAAAACCGGGATGACTGACGAAACTTTAAAAGACGTTATTATAAACTGCATCCTCCCTCTTGTGTTATATTGACTGGCCCTTGTTATGCTGTTAATATTCAATGTGATTTATGGGATATCATGCCTCAAAGAAAAGATAATTAAGGGGAATAATATGAAGAAAGCCAAGATTCTTTTAATAGTCATAATTTTTGCTATTACGTGTCCTCTTTTCCTGTACAGCCAAGAGGATGTCCAAGCGAAGATAAAGGATTTAGAGACTCTCATAAATAATGACCTTTCACCATGGAAATTAAAAAATGAAGATCTTCCAAACGGTGAAAAAATTGAGCTTATAGACTCCGGTTGGGATCTGATACAGAATTGGCAGATTATCAGGGGAAAGATCTTATGGCTTCGCTATGGGTTACGTGTGCCAGAAGTTTATTCGGGAATCAAAACTGAGAGAAGTAAAATAAACTTGAATTGCAGGTTTAGAGGTGTAGGAAAAACAAGAGGGAAATTTTTTATTAACGGAATATTAAATGAATCGTTTGATCTTGAATTTGGAAACCAAGCAACTGAGATAAAGAAAATATTTCACCTGACAACAAATGCCAGTCATGAAGAAAAAATGCTGCTTGCATTCCGGGTAGAAAATTTTGGAAAGTCCCCTGTAATAGAAAGGAATACCCTTGAAGCCGGATGTTTCTTTCAGATTCAGGAATCGCGATTTAATATCGAAGCAGCCCAGGATGCCCACCGCATGATTTCTCAATTTCTATTGGATTTAAAAATTGGGGCACTTCTTTTAGACTTTGCTACGGAAAGAACACGTTTGGCTCAGCAGGCGAGACCTGTTTCGATGTCTTATCAAAAATTATCCTCATCGAAAAGTTTCCAGAATTTAAGGCAAATTTTTAAAAAAGCTCTTGGGAATTTCCCCCTATCAGTTTTACAGGAGGGCAATTTTGTAAAGGTCAAGGCCTATCTCCATAAATTTTATCAGGAAGTGAGACCAATTTCCCGGTTTGCCAAAAGCTACACTATATTTGCCGGCGGGAATTCACATATCGATTTAGCATGGTTATGGCGCTGGGGGGGAAACAGTTGAAGTCGCAAAAGAGACTTTTTCCACCATCATGGATAATATGGATGAGTATACAAAGATTGTCTATATACAAAGCCAGGCTCAGACATATAAATGGATGGAGGAATATTATCCTGATGTCTTTAAGAGAATAAGACAAAAGGTCAAAGAGGGACGCTGGGAAATAGTAGGAGGGATGTGGGTTGAACCTGATTGCAATCTTATTGACGGAGAATCCTTCATCCGACAGATTCTTTACGGCAAGAGATATTTCAAAGAAAAATTCGGTATAGATGTAAAAATGGGCTGGAATCCGGATTCATTTGGCTACAATTGGAATATACCTCAGTTCTTTAGGAAAAGTGGGATTAATGCTTTTGTAACTCAAAAGATCAGCTGGAATGATACTAATGTCTTTCCATATTTCTTTTTCTGGTGGGAAGCTCCAGACGGCTCAAGAGTTCTATCTTATTTCCCTCCCACTGGATATGTTGGCAGATTGAGAGCCGAAAGAATGGCAAGCGGCCTGAAGTATTTTGAAAGGAATACAGGGCAGAAAAACATGTTTGTCCTTTATGGACTGGGAAACCACGGAGGAGGCCCGAACCGCGAGATGCTTAACCGGGTGAATGATTACAAGAAGCAGAGGATTTTCCCGGAAATCGAACACAGTTCGTTTTCTAATTATTTGAAGCACATTAAGAAAGAGGATATCAGGGACCTTCCAGTCTGGAAAGATGAATTGTACTTAGAGTATCACCGTGGAACATATACGACTCAGGCAGAAACAAAAAAATTAAACAGAAAGTCCGAAGTTCTTCTTTCTAATACAGAGAAAATATCTTCCATTGCGTTTCTCTTGGGGAAAGATATCTCTCAGAAAAGTATAAAAACCGCATGGGAAAAAGTAATGTTAAACCAGTTTCATGACATTCTTCCAGGTTCTAGTATTAATCCTGTTTACAATGATGCTAAGGAATTTTACTTGGAGGCTCAGAAATTAGCTGAAAATGAAAAGGATGAGAACTTGATGTATATCACGACAAAAATAGACACAGCTAGAGGAGAAAAGGGGATTCCCCTTTTCGTTTTTAACTCGCTGTCATGGGACAGAGATGGATTAGTTAGAGTTAAGCTTCTTCCATATTTTCAGGATGAGGTCACAGTTTTAGATGATTCGGGGAAAATAATACCCTCACAAATATTGAGATCCCGGGAAGAAAAAATTCTTTGTTTTTCTGCTAATAAAGTGCCATCCTTGGGATGCAGGATCTACAAGATCCAAAAAGGTGGGAGGGAAATTGTACCTGGCTTGTTAAATGCTGGAGAAACGACACTCGAAAATCGCTATTTTCGAATAACTGTTCATCCTGAAAGCGGGAATATCGTCAGTATTTTTGATAAAATCGAAAAAAGAGAAGTTCTGGCTTCATCTTCTCAAGGAAACCAGCTTCAGCTTCTTGAGGACATTCCACAGGATTATGACGCCTGGAATATCCAATATACCGGGCGGAGCTGGCACTTAGATAAAGCAGACTCCATCAAAATTGCAAAAAAAGGTCCTGTTATTGCTTCACTCATGGTTGAAAAAAGCTATCTCGGTCTCTCTAAGAGCAGGCGTAAACCAACTACTAACTTTCCATCTTCTTTTTTCACTCAGGAAATAATTCTTTATGAAGATATCCCTCGGATTGATATTGACATGAGAGTTGATTGGTGGGAGAACCATGTTCTTCTGAAAGTTGCCTTTCCTGTAGCCATTAATAGCGATAATGCGACTTATGAAATCCCGTTTGCTTATATACAAAGACCTACTACTAGGAATACAGATTGGGAGAAAGCAAGGTTTGAAGTGTCTGCAATCAGGTGGGCTGACTTTTCAGATGGAAAATATGGAGTAAGCCTCCTTAATGAGTCAAAATACGGCCATGATATTGAAGGAAATGTAATGAGGCTAACGCTTCTACGTTCCCCTTTGAGTCCTGACCCTGTTGCAGATAGAGGGAAACACTGTTTTTCTTACGCACTTTATCCCCATAAAGGCGACTGGAGAGAAGCCGATACTGTCCGGAGAGGCTATGAATTTAATTATCCTCTGATTGCTTTATTTGTGGATTCGCATCCAGGTGAAATGCCCCCGGAGTATTCATTCTTTAAAGTGTCTGCATCCAACATTATCCTTGTGACAGTTAAAAAAACAGAAGACAGGGAAACTGTTATTTTAAGGTTTTATGAAGCGGAAGGAATTAATACGGATACGCTTGTTACACTATTCCGTAGACCTAGAGAAATTTATGAGCTAGATCTGATGGAAAACAGGCAACATCTTGTTTCTTTTAATGATAAGTCTTTTACCTTAAAGTTCGGAAGGTCTGAGATCAAAACCATCGAGCTTGTATATTAAGAATTTGTATATACAGAAGGGAGCGCCCCCGACGGGATTTGAACCCGTGTTGCCGCCTTGAAAGGGCGATGTCCTAGACCAGGCTAGACGACAGGGGCACAGATGATATTGTGAGCCGTGCTGGACTCGAACCAGCGACACCCGGCTTAAAAGGCCGGTGCTCTCCCTCTGAGCTAACGGCCCCTTCTAAGGAAATTAATATTTATAAAGGAAAAAGCAAGAAGTGTCAATATCAATCAATCGCTTCGAACTTAGTGATAATCAACCTTCCGTGGTGTGTGGTGTTTGTTTCTTCGTCTTTAAGAGTGTACTTTCTTAAATAAACTTTATAATTCTTTGTACCAGCATCGCTATTAATCTTCAAATTCGCTTTTTTATAGATAACTTCTCCTATTAAATTTCTTATGTTTGGCAGTTCTCCAACCCCAAGAGAGAAACTCGAGATTTCTTCTTCTCTTGCTGCTGCTGCTTTTGCTTCATTGTATTCTTTCTGTATGTTTTTGTGGATTGCAAGAATTTCATCATATTTTATTTTTAATTCATCACCTCTCTTTTCTGCAGCTCTTTTTGCAGCTCTTGTGCGGGCTTTTTCATAGTCAAACACTGCATCATCCCAATCGCCCTTGGCATCAAGAGTTGTCCCAATAGATTCTTCCCTCTTTTTCTTTAGCTCAAGTTCTTTTTTATTCATATCAGGTAATTTAGTAGGTTCGACTATTTCTTCTGCTTCACCGATTATCTTCCAGCTGTTAAAATCAATTGTAATCGGTTCTAATGCCATAGTAGATAATGTAGTTACATCATTTAGGGAAAGAGCGTGGAAATACTTCTGGAGAAGAGTCTTTTCAGGGTTTGATGTACAACTATAGAAAGCAAATAAAAGAAGGACAAATCCTGTTAAAGCAATAATTTTTCTCTTCATTTTTCCTCCTTCTTGAAAATAATTTTTTCTGTTGTCTGAATTTTACTTTTTTTTCAAGGGAAAAAGCAAGTTAATAAGCTGAATTCGTTAAAAAGTGTAATCTTTTGTATTCATTTGAAAAAATTATAGGGGATAAAACATTAAAAATCAATCTAGAGGCAGGGTGTGGTTTTAAAGGAGAATTTTGCCTAGTGTTACTAAACCAAGTATTACTGTAAATATTCCAACAATCAATCTTAAGTAATTTACTTTGATTTTTTTTACAGTATAGGCTGCAAGCGGAACAGAAAGAATAGCTCCCAGAATTAAAGAAGGAGCCAGCGTCCATTCAATACTGTGATTTGTGAAAATAAGATAGGTTATGACTCCCACAAGACAAGTCAATCCTTCAGCAAGAGAAGTGATGCCGATAGCTTTCTTTGACTTTACTCCCGAAAGAATCTGTCCGCTTGTAACGACAGGACCGTAACCTCCTCCACTTACTCCCTTGTTAAAAGCGGCCAGAAGCCCTATAGAAACGATTTTTTTCCATGTGAATTTGAATATTCGGTTCAAAGTGAGAAGAATTAAGAGGCCCATGCTCAATACAAGCACTCCGATGTATAATTTTACATAAGAGGTTGGAATATTGAGTGCAACATAAACAGCGGCCAGGGTTCCAAAAATGCTGCATCCAGCCATAACCAGAGCGATTTTTAAATCTTTGCTTCCAACTTTGAAGTTAGTGTTTTTGAACTGATGATGAAAGAAACCCGCACTCAACCCTGTTATTAACTCGGACAGCAAAATAGCTGGAACAATTTGAAGAGGATTATATCCCATTATAAGGAGGATGGGAGTTAAAGTAGTTCCATATCCCATCCCAAGGGAAGAATCCATGTATTCGCAAAGAAAGGCTAAAATGATGATCAGCAAGGAAAATTCAATCGCGTTCATTTCGCACCTCTTTGTCGACTATGTCGACCGATTATATAATCTATAATCTAAAAAATTTTAAGTCCTTTTTGCTTTCTTGTTTTTTGGGTTTTTTGTCCTTTCAGCCAAGGTCTCGAAAGTGGTCCTCTCCAGAATTTGAGCTGCCGCGTCTCTGACTTCTTTCCACAGCCACCTTAGCCCGCAAAAATCTTCTCTTGGACATACTTCATGTGCTGTGACAC
Organism: Candidatus Aminicenans sakinawicola JGI OTU-1; assembly: GCA_000493965.1. Lineage (GTDB taxonomy): Bacteria > Acidobacteriota > Aminicenantia > Aminicenantales > Aminicenantaceae > Aminicenans > Aminicenans sakinawicola. The sequence goes on along the minus strand of AWNV01000006.1, from coordinate 53,908 downwards.
TTACACAGTCAACAGGAGCAAGAGGGCCCTCAAGCACACGGATGACTTCGGCAACATTGATTTCAGAAGGAGGTTTGGCAAGATAATAACCTCCGTTCGGCCCCTTTTTGCTGCGCAGATATCCATTTCTTTTCAGTGATAGAAGAATCTGTTCAAGAAAGCGTTTCGGGATATCTTGGCTGTGAGAAATGTCCCGGATATGAACCGGGCCTTCGCCGTAGCGAAGAGACAATTCCAGCATTGCCCTGCTAGCATATTGTCCTCTTGTTGATAACCGCATTTTATTAGTCTACTAATTCAATTGATTAAGTCATGTAATCATATCATAATCATAATGTCAAGAGAATGTTTGCTAAGTTTGACATTCACACTTATCAATGCTAAAAATTCAGGCAAACTGGATTATTCAGGTAATTTATTGAACAGGATTCATTAGCAGTATAATGGAAAAAACACCTCTAAGAATTATCAAGTTTAAAGAATGTCCTGTATGTTCAGGTTGTCGGTTAAGGCTTTTTAGAAAAGGAACATTCGATTTTCTTTCTTTAAACAAAGAGCAGATAAAGATTACAGATAGCGACTACGGAAAAATTGGGGATTTGACATTCTGTGAAACTTGCAGCCATGTTTTTGCAAATCCATGCCCTTCGCCTGATTTTATTCATTCGCTTTATGGCGAAATTGAAGATCCTCTTTACGAGGAGGAGGCAAAAGGGAGAGGGAAAAATTTTCTTAGGATTCTATCGTACCTTGAGAAAATCCATCCGGGGAAAGGAAGTCTTCTTGATGTTGGAGCTGCGACCGGGATACTTTTAAATTTAGCTCGTCAGAGAGGGTGGAAACCGGCAGGGGTCGAAGCCAGCGCATGGGCCGCAAAGTTTGCCAGAGAGAAATATGATATTAATATTCAAGAAGGTTCTTTTGAATCAGCCAAGCTTGAAAAAAGCCATTACACGGTCGTGACCATGGTTGATTTCATTGAGCATATTCCTAACCCGTTTGAAGCAGTAAATAAAGCTTTTAAGGCCTTGTCTCCTGGAGGAACTCTATGTCTTGTAACCCCTGATATCGGTAGTGTTGCGGCAAAAATTATGGATGGAAAATGGTGGCATTTTCGCCCTGCCCATATTGGATATTTTTCAAAAGAAAGCCTTGCCTTTCTTCTTCAGCGTGCTGGCTTTCGAATAATAAAATTAAGGAAATATTCATGGACATTCAGTGCCTATTATCTTATTTCCCGCAAGGACCGATTAAAATTTCTTATAAAAAATTCAGATTTGGCTTCTCTTTGGAAAAAAATCCCTATAAAATTAGCTCTTTGTGATTCTTTAGAAATATATGCCATGAAGGCAAGTAAGGAATGAACGCTTATATCAGAGCAATGCGTCTTGGGAGATGGCCCAGAAGCCTTGCTATATTTGCAGGAAGTGCAGCTTTTTTCTTTTTAAATCTGGATTTTTTTAAATCCTTCAGTTTGCTTTGGGTTGTGTCTCAATTTGTTCTCTCATTTTTATTAACTTGGGCAATATCAACAGCCAACTACGTAATAAACGAAATAGCAGATGCTCCCTTTGATATCCACCATCCAACAAAGCGGCACCGCCCTTTAGTCATGGGAGAGATAAAAAAAACTCCGTTTTTGTGCGTGGGGATTATCCTTGCTGTTGTTAGTTTACTTATAGCTTTCGCATTGTTTTCCAGGCCTTTTTTCCTGTCTCTTTTTGCGCTTTTACTGGCCGGATTTATTTACAATATTAAGCCGGTTCGGACAAAGGATATTCCTTTTTTGGATTCTATTTCTGAGTCAGCCAACAATCCAATACGCTTCTTCATCGGTTGGTTTGTCCTGTCTTCATCTCAAGGCTTGCCTCCTGTTTCTCTTTTACTGAGTTGGTGGGCTTTCGGTAATTTTTTAATGGTGGCAAAAAGGCTCTCAGAGTTCAGGTTTTTGAAAGAAAGAGCAGGAGATTATAGGAGTCCTCTCAGAAGATATTCTAAAAAATCCTTGTTTTTTGGTGTGATTTCAAGTGTTGTTGTATTTTTTGCTGCATATTTCTATTTTGCTGCTTGTTTTAAGCTTCAGTTTTTTATTTATCTTTCACCTTTTCTATTCTTTTATTTTTTTCTCATTTTCAGGAAGACCTTGAGGGAGGACGAGGTGATGGAAGAACCGGAAAGACTGTTAATGCACCCCATGTTTGCCATTTATACTTTTTTTCTTCTATTAGTGTTTTTAATTTTTCTTCTCATATAAAAAAGTTGCCTATTTTATTTTTTTCATGATACATTAGTAACATGTTTAAGCTGGGGGAAGAAGAATGAACATCCTAGAAGTTACATTAAAACTTCTGTTGGCTATTGCGTTGGGGGGTGTGATCGGCCTTGAGAGAGAATCCAGCCATAAGCCTGCAGGATTCAGAACAAATATACTTATCTGTATTGGTTCAACAATGATGATGATTCTCTCGATACTTTTGCTGCAGGGAAATGAGACAGGTGGTGACCTCTCACGGATTGCTGCAGGGGTAATCACTGGAGTAGGCTTTATCGGAGCAGGGACTATTATCCAGGCTAGAGGAAGCGTTGTTGGCTTGACTTCGGCTGCAACAATATGGGCGGTGGCAGGGCTGGGCCTTGTTATAGGTGCCGGTTATTATTTGATTGCGATTATATTCACGGCTATTACTATTATGACTTTGGTCTTATTCAGGAGATTTGAAGTGGAACAACCTGAAATTCCACTTTATAGATATTCTCTTAAAACAAAATACTCCGACAACATGCTTCTTAATATTAAAAAATTGGCCATTCATGAAGGAATAAAATTTAAAGAATTTGCCCATAAAGATGCCGGAAATATCACCCTTCTTGATTTTTCATTTCACGCGCCGGAAGAAAAAGAACAAAGATTCAAGTGGAGCCTTCTTAATTTGGACGGTCTTCTAGAGATAAAGATTGAATAAAAATGGAATTCTTCTAGCAACTACGAACCATGGAAAAATACTCGAAATAAAAGCACATTTTGCCAATCTCCCTGCAACAATTTATTCTCTTCATAATCTAAACATTGGCAATAATTTTCTTGAAAAGGGGAAAACGTTTGTAGAGAATGCCAGGGGAAAAAGCCTTTTCTACAGCAAAAAAGTGGAATCCCTCACTTTGGCAGAAGATTCAGGTCTTGAGATAGAGTGTTTGAATGGGGCTCCAGGAGTTTTTTCTGCCAGGTTTGCAGGTCCTCATGCGACTGATGAAGAGAATATTCAAAAGGTTCTGGGTTTAATGAAAGGAATCCCTCGCCCCCTGAGGAAAGCCCGGTTTGTTTCATATATGGTCTTGTCCAAAAAACAAAGGATTATCACAGAGGTCGAGGGAATAGTTGAAGGCTTTATAGGGCTTAAGATAGAAGGCAAGTTAGGATTTGGGTATGACCCAATATTCTATTATCCGCCCTTAAGAAAAACTTTCGCAAAACTTCTATCAGGGGAGAAAAACCAGGTGAGCCACAGGGGATGTGCCCTGAGAGAAATGAGTAAATTTCTCGAGAAATACCTTAGAAGAGGGGGAAATCCCCCTCTCTTATTTTGATTTGGCTGTACTTCCCACAGTAATCAGGGATTTTAAGTTATTGAATGTTTTTTCTCCTATCCCTTTAACCTTCATGATTTCTTCGATCTTTTTGAACTTTCCGTTTTCTTTTCGAAAGTCAATGATTCTCTGGGCCACTTTAGCCCCGATCCTTGGGAGTTTTTGAAGCTCTGCCAATGAGGCTGTGTTAATGTTAATCTTTTGGTTGGCTGGCTTTGTTTCAGCCTGAAGTTGAAAAGGATTAAAATACAAGAACAAGAGAGAGAAAACAAGGCTGAAAACCATGCCTTTCATAATTAAGTTTTTCATGATAACCTCCATTTGCCTATTCTATATGCAACATCGAGGCCATCATGTGAATACACATAACATCTTTATTATCAACTAGTTACAAAACGTATGTTTAAAGATAGTAAACAGGTGTTTACATACAAGCAGTTTAAACGACAACAATAGTTTCCACTTTTTTGCAGTCACTCAGGACCTTGGATGGCTTTTCTTGTATACTTCAAGCAGGTGTCTTAAATCAAGGTGGGTATATTTTTGTGTTGTTGCAAGACTTTCATGTCCCAACAGTTCTTGAATAACCCTCAAATCAGCCCCCCTGCTCAGAAGATGAGAAGCAAATGAGTGCCGAAGAGAATGGGGGCTGATTTTTCTCTTGGCTGCTGAGAAGTGGATATGTTTATTTACAATCCTTTCTACGGAACGAGAGGAAATTCTTTCCCAACGGTAGTTAAGAAAGAGTGCTTTATCATCGATTTTAGTTTTGTTGATTAATTGTCTAGCCTTCAGATAAGAATAAAGGCTGTTTTCTGCCATTTTGCCGAATGGTACAAGTCTTTCCTTTTTTCCTTTGCCTCTTATCCTGATCATTTTTTCTTCAAAAGTAATATCTTCAATGTTAATACCGACGAGCTCACTTACTCGGACTCCAGTGGCATATAGAAGTTCGAGTATAGCCCTATCTCTTAAAGCCAGAACCTTATCCGATTTCGGGAGATCCAAGAAGTCTGCCATTTCCTCTTCTGATAGAAAAGAGGGTATGTATATTTCCTGTTTTGGAGTGGCTACTACTTTAGCAGGATTATCATCAAGCCACATTTTTCTCATGCAGAATTGGAAAAACGAACGTATGGCAGCTAATTTACGGGCAATAGTGGATTTTTTCTCTTTTTTTTCATAGAGAGTAGCCAGGAACCCCCGGAGAATAACATTATCGACATCTTTCAGCCTGTATTTTTTATTATCCATGTACGCTGCGAGCTGGGTCAAATCTCTTTTATAACTTGCAATGGTATGAGGAGAAGCATTTTTCTCATACTTTAGGTAGGAAAAAAATTCGTTCAGTTCTTTTTTCAATTTTGTTCCCAGATTTTTTTTGGTTCCACATTCTCCTTATAATTGCAGTTTTCATTGCTGCAGTAAAGATATGGTTTTCCTTTCATGGAATTTTTACGGAGTATAAATTGACGACTGCATTCAGGGCAGGGCTGATTGATAGGTTCATCCCAAGTGGCAAACTTGCATTTTGGGTAATTGCTGCAGCCGAAGAATATTTTTCCTTTCCTAGTTTTTTTCCTTAGGATTGTCCCGCTGCATCCCAGTGGGCAGGAAATACCAGTGTCCTTTTTTTCCTTTTTTATGTACTTACAGCGGGGATAATTCGAACACGCAATGAATGTTCCGTATTTTCCCTCGCGTATAACCAGAGTGGAACCACACTGGGGGCATATCTCTTCGATGGGTTTTGCTGCTTTTTTAGTCATACTTTCCCGATACTTACACTCGGGGTAGCCAGAACATGCGCGAAACCTGCCAAACCTCCCTTCTTTTATCACAAGTTGACGGCCGCATTCCGGGCAAACATCTTTTAAAGGAATACCTGATACTTTTATTCCATCGGTTTTCTCAGCTTCCCTCAGATCTTTATCGAGTAAAGTATAGTAGGATTTGAGAGAGGCCAACCAGTCCTGTTTTCCTTCGTTTATTAAATCGAGTTCATCCTCTAGCCTGGCTGTAAACTTAAATTCCATTAAATCCGGAAAATTTTTAATTAAATAGTCGGTAACATAAATGCCGATTTCTGTAGGAATAAACTTTCCCTTTTCTTTAATGACATACTCCCGCCCTTGAAGTGTGGCAATAATTGGAGCATAAGTGCTTGGACGCCCAATTCCTTTGGCCTCCAGCTCCTTAACAAGGCTTCCTTCAGTATATCGAGGGGGAGGTTGAGTAAAGTTCTGCTTGGAATCAAGATCGAGCAGTTTAAGGTCTTCACCTGTCTCAGCTTTGGGCAGTAATTTCTCGTTCTTTTTCATGCTGGGGAAAAGAACTAGATATCCATCAAACTTGATAACTTCTCCTTTGGCTCTGAATTGGTATTTTGATGCCTTTATATCAAATTCGGTCTCCTCAATCAGAGCCGGGTTCATCTGAGAAGCTATGAATTGGTTCCATATTAAGGAGTAAAGCTTGTATTCCTCTTTATTAAGATAGGGACTGACTTTCTCTGGAGGCAGATCAAATGAAGTTGGGCGGATAGCTTCATGGGCGTCTTGAGCTTTCCTTTTGTTTTTAAATATTTTTGGTTTCCTGGGAAGATATTCTTTGTGATAATTTTCTTGAATATAGTTGCGGGCTTCAATTAATGCTTGGTTTGAAACACGGACAGAATCTGTCCTCATATAAGTAATTAGGCCTATCAGCCCTCGATTGCCAATTTTAATCCCTTCGTAAAGCTTCTGAGCAATGAGCATTGTCTTCTTCACGGGAAAACTAAGAAGGCGGAAACAGTCCTGCTGGAGAGTGCTGGTTATATAAGGAGGGCTTGATGTTTTCTTTTTTTCCTTGACTTCGATCCCTTCAAGAATAAAATTCAGTTTATTAATCTCTGAGACTACTTCGTTAGCTCTTTTTCCATCAGTTATTTTTGCTTTTTTGCCGTTAATCTTGACAAGGTTTGCACTAAATGGGGGAGGATTAACAGCATGAAGCTGTGCTGTTATAGACCAATACTCTTCGGGCACAAAATCTTTTATCTCTTTTTCTCTCTCGCAGATTAATCGTAATGCTATTGACTGCACTCTCCCTGCGCTCAGTCCTCTTCCGATTTTTTTCCATAACAGGGGGCTGATACAATATCCAACCAGCCTGTCCAAAATCCTCCTTGTCTGTTGGGCGTCAATCTTGTTTTGATCAATCTGTCCTAAATTATTAAATGCCTCTTTAACAGCAGTTTTTGTTAGTTCGTGAAATAGAACCCTGTAAATATTATTATTGAAATCTTTGAGGATAGCTGCAAGATGCCAGCAAATTGCTTCCCCTTCTCTATCGGGGTCAGCGGCAAGGTAGATCGTATCGCACTGCTTGGCGGATTTCTGCAGTTCTGAGACAAGCCCTTTTCTAGCAGGAAGGATTTTATAATCAGGCTTGAAGTCATGCTTAATATCCACACCCAGTTCTTTCTTGGGCAAATCTCGGATGTGACCCATCGAAGCTCTGACCAAAAAACCTGCACCAAGATAGCGGTTAATAGTATTCGCCTTGGCAGGAGATTCAACAATAACCAAATGTTTCGCCATCATAGTTTCCTCTGGAAGTATTTTCCTGGACTTTGTGAAATTAACCCGTTAAGTTCCAGATTGAGTAAAATCGAAAGAATCTCAGAGACTGAGAGGTCGCTTTTCTCCACAAGTTCATCGATGTGAGTTCTTGAATCCGGGCTGAGAAGCTCAAACAGCATCTTCTCTTTGGGTGCCATTGAAGGGATGTCCTTTTTGTCCTTTTTTTGCGAAAGAAGATTATCCTTCAAAGGCGATGGAAGTTCTTCAGCAATATCTTCCCAGTTCTCAATAAGCTTTGCTCCTGTTTTGATCAGCCAGTTTGTTCCTTGGCTGAGTCTGGAGGTAATATTTCCAGGAACAGCCATGACTTCCCTGTTTTCTTCAAGAGCTAACCTTGCAGAAATAAGGGAGCCGCTTTTCTTTGTGCCTTCCACTACTACCAGGGCAAGTGACAGACCGCTGATAATCCTGTTTCTCAAAGGAAAGTGAGACGCTAGTGGAGGTGCGTTATGCGGATATTCAGACACTACAGCTCCAGTTTCTATGATTTTTTCAAAAAGCTTTAAATTTTCTTTCGGGTAAATGTATTCTAATCCTGATCCCAACACGGCAATTGTCTTTCCTCCTTTAAGAGCCCCCCAATGGGCAATAGAATCGATGCCATATGCTAACCCACTGACAATAATTATTCCACGAGATGCCAGATCCTGAGAGAGCCTTTCTGCGACCGCTCTTCCATATGGAGTCGGTCTTCGTGCTCCGACAATTGAAACAGCCGGGCCTTTTAGCAGTTCAGTTTTTCCCGCACAATAAAGGACGAGAGGAGGGTCAAAAGTTTCTCTTAAATAATCAGGATAATTTCTATCGTCCAGAGTAAGGATAGTATATTTTTTCTTTGTAATTCTATCAATTTCTCTGCTGGCCTGGTCCAGTATCTTTGGAGATTTTATGGATTCGGCATGCTTTTTATCTATTCCGATGGCTAGCAGGTCTTTTATCCCTGCTTCAAAGACATCTGAAACAGAAGAAAAATGAGTGATAATCTTTCTGGCAAATTTTAATTTTTCGGATAGAACAAGGTTTAAAGCGACCCAATACTGCAGGTTTTTGTTCACCTTTAACTATCACAACGAGACGGAGGAATAGCAAAAACAGGGATATTGCTGTAAGAAATGACTTTTTCTGTAGTGCTTCCCAAGAAAAACCTATGCAGCTTACTATGACCACAGGTAGATATAACGATTAGATCAAATCCGTGAGTCTGGGAATAATCCACGATTCCTATAGAGGCATTGACAGCACGGTAAACGTCCTCTGAGACTTTTATGTTTTCTTTTTCCCTTTTCCTTCTTCGTTTGAGCCTCTTCAAAACAGCATCAAACATTTCATCAATTTCTCTAGGGGAGAATTCATAATCATGAAGTTCCAGGATATTGAGAAGCATAAGATCGGAGTCAAAAGCTTTTGCTAAATTCCAGGCATAATCTCTTTCTATTTCTTCGCGTTCGGAGAAATCTGTAGGCACAAGGATATTTTTAAAGCGGGGTTTTCCGCGCCTTTTCTTTGTTATAAGAAGGGGAATATGGGAGTTACGTAATAGTTGGTTAGCGACACTCCCTATAAAAAGTTTTTCAATCACTGACATGCCTCTTTTTCCTACTACAATCAAGTCAATATTTTCTTCTTCGGCTGTTTCTAAAATTTTCTTGGAGGCATTTCCTTCTTTAACCAGGCTCTCGAATGACATGCCTTTTGTCTCTCTCAAATTGTCAAGCCTATTTTTTGCTTCCTTTTTTATTATGTCCACTTTTTGCGCAAGCTCGCCTTTTATGACTATTTCGGTGTCATAAAGGGCAGGCGAAAAATCTGGCACTACATGCAATGCGATAATTTTGGCTTTGAAGGTTTTTGCGAATATACTGGCATACAAAAGCGCTTCCTGAGATTCATCAGAAAAATCAGTAGCCCAGAGAATTTTTTTCAAAAAGTTAGTCATTTTTAACTCCTCCCATACAGGGGTTTAAGCGATATCAAAAATATTTTAGCATGAAAAAACAAAAAAACAAGAAGTTCCCTGCTATTTACCAAAAAGGTCGAGCCGTGAGTATAGATTTCCATTCTTAAGCTCTCATTTACTTCCCGCTTTCAAGTTCAATGATTTTATTGCGGGATTTGTGCCCTTTTATGATTCTTACACAGGAAACAGGGAGATCAAAGTGGGAAGCAATTATTTCAATGACTTCCTTGTTGGCTTTTTCTTTGGAGGGAGGAGACAGAACACGTATTCTGTACTCGGTTGGACCTTTTTTGTCTATCTCACGCTTTCTGGAGCATGGTTGAACCTTGACGTTTAAAAAAATTTTATCTTTATGCTTCAAATTGATACCTTAAGTGATTTGAATATATCTTGAAATTGGGATTTGGATATAGTGCACAATATAAACTATCCTTATTATTAAAATGACCATGTCTGGTGCCTGAGTAGTTGTTGAGCATAGAGAGATAGAGATCGTACAAGGAAACTATCTAAAAAGAGAATCAACAGTATAATAATAAAAGGACTTATATCAACGCCGCCCATCTTGGAAGGGGGAAAGAATTTTCGGAGAGGCCTTAATACCGGTTTTGTTAGGTGATATAGGATAACTGAAAGCGAGTATAAAGTGGGAATTTGAATCCAGGATAGAAGGGCACGAATGATAACGATCCAGACATAGATCATAAGAAGTATATGGATTATCCTTGCTGTTGCAATCAAAAAATTGGCAAGTAGGATCATTTTTTTGTGCCTTTATAATAACATCCAAATCTATTATCAACATTTTTCACCTTTCAAGCAAGCCGACCCATTCTACCCCTGAGCTGACATTGAGTCATGAATAATCCAGAGGCTCATCGCAATAATAGATACCTGATTAGAAGATAAGAGGAAGAGGAGCGAATGAATTTGAGTGCATGTTTGCGCTCCACTAAGATTTTTAACGCCATTTCCTCCCCGATCTTCTCGGCTCTGATGGAACTCCGCATGCTTATCTTAAGCAACGCCACAATGCCCGCGAGCCATCATTAACACCGCCCCTTTGATTATACAGTGCTCACACATCCATCAGGCCAGACTTCGTCTGGTTCCCTCGAAGATCGACACAGAAAGGCTAAATCTTTCAATGTCGCTTCCTCCATCCCCTCAAATTCATTTGTTTACATGCATTTTATCTGATACGATCTATCTAGGTATGCATTATTGCGATGAACCAGTCCAGATTGTATTTTTACCTTTTTATTGGCTGCGGGCGATAGAATTTTTGTGTCCTTGACAGGCCGCAGCCTCTAATCTATAATCCTTGAAAAAAGGAAAATACATTCTTTTATCATAAGTGTACATAGAACAGATGTGAAAAAGTGAGATTTAAAAAAACTTCCAGCTGTAAAAGCGAATTAAAAGTTCTTATTCTCTTACTTGTATTTTTCCTTCTCTTTTTTGTGACTGTTTGGGCTCAGAGCGTTTCAATAAGACTTAAAGTTGTCATAGAACAGGCTAATGTAAGATTAAAACCAGATATAGGAAGTATAATCATCTATCAGCTGCCTCAGGGGACAATCATTGATTCTTCAGAGAAAGAAGGTGAATGGTATCGAGTTAGATTGGTACAGGATGAGGGAGACACTGTCTCGGGATATGTCCATGAAAGCCTTGTAATAGAGATTGAAAACCTTCCCCAAGAAAGAGGAGCAGGCGAGAAAAAGATTGAAAGGGAAAAAGTCAGCAAGGTTGAAAGGGAAGAAGTAGAACCAATACAGCCTTCTCCTGTCACTTCCACAAGTCTCAAAGCTTCATTCTCCAGGTTTAATCTTTTTCTATCAGGCGGAGGGATTTTTATTTCTGGCGGGGATTTAAACGAGGGTTCTCAAGGTTTAGCCGATTACTATAGTGATATTCTGGGAATTCAAGGAAAAGGAGATATAAAACCTCTTAACTTGAGCTATATGTTTGGAGCAGAAATATCTTTTTCTCTCTCTAATGTATTTTCTGTTGGGATCGGAGCGGATTATTTTCTTAGAGAAAGAGAAAGCCGGGTTGAGTTTCAGAGCTCCTCTTCCACTGACAGTCTGACCACGAGGCCTAAAATAAAGGTTCTTCCTGTGAGATTGGCTCTCTACTGCTACCCTGTTCCCGGTTTTTATATTAAAACAGGTCTAGAATACTTTTTTACTGAGTGCAGCTATTTTTACCGTATTAAGGAAGATAACATTTTTAAAGACTGGACAGGTGAGGCAAAAGCTCGGGATGTCGGAATCGTTGGGGGATTTGGTTTTGTACAGGAAATAGTTCCTCATCTGGATTTTTTTATGGAAGCCACTGGACGATACGCCAGAATTAACAACTTCGAAGGCAAAACGGATTACAAAGACTCAGCAGGCCTGACATATACTGAAGAAGGTATGCTTTATATTTTTAAGCATCAAATATCAGAAGAAAAATCCTGCTCTTTTCTTTTTATCCGGGAAAAAAAGCCAACTGAAGCAGGCGTTTCAGATGTCCAGAATGCAATGATCGACCTATCCGGGTTTAGTATAAAAGCAGGAATCAGGATCAGGTTCTAGCCCTTCTCCAAAAAAGCTATGTGGTGAGAGTGAATCCCTCTGAATAATGGAAAAATCTTTATAATAGAGAAACCGGCATCTTCAACCTCTTCTTGAAATTCCTTGCGCGAAATCATCTTTATTTGCGTCTTGCTCTTTTTTAGTTTTTTTCTAAATTTTCTCTGGAGAATGTGAAGAAAATTCATCTGGTAATATGAAAGGATCACGTACTTGGAAGAAACATAAAAGAATTCTTTTAGGATAAATTTCCTATTTTTCTTTTCATGGAGGTGATGAAAAAACCTCATGGAAAGAATGATATTGAATGCTTTTTGCTTAAATGGAAGTCCATGCTTTGCATCTGCAACGACCCCTGATGCTGAAGCCGGGTTGTAGAGTCTGCTGTGTTCTTCTGCCCGTTTGACCATGTAAAATGAAAGGTCGCTGCTTACAAAGGAAAATCCTTTCTTGAGCATCAAGCTGGAAAACCGTCCATATCCGCATGGAAGATCTAAGACTCGTATTGCATCTTTGCCAGCGGTCCTTAGAATTTTTTCCAGGATTTTTTGCTCTCTTGTATGTACAATCTTCTGGTCTATTCCTCTGTACCTCTTTCTTTCATAGTCTTCAACTTCATGTTTTTTAAAAGGTGTGTTCTTGTTCATTTTTTCTTTTTCCTCTACGAAGTGTCTTCATAAAGGACATATATAGGGCTTTTGGTAATTTTAATTTTATTATCCTTGAAGGAGATTTCTTTCCCATCCCGTCCTACAACTTCGATCACTTTCTTTGGAAAGCAATACTCATAGAATGGTGACTGTCCGCGGTTACTCCAGCAGATTGTGAAATTCTTTTTTCCCTTGCTGAATGAGAAGAATTCCACACCAAGCTGATGAATTTTTCCTGTGAATGTGCTTCCCTCGAGAAAAGAAACCAGGGTCTTCATTGCAAAAAAACTTGGCCGTTTCCTCCAGGTTTTTTCTCGGCAATCGATGAGTCCATATCCCGGGGCAGCAAGCTGCCACCAATATATCCTTTCAATATAGCCGCTCGCAAGTGCAAGTATAAAATAGCGTACAAGGTAATCAGCCTGCTGTTCCTCTGATACGTTGGGCTTACCTGAGGCTGGCGAGTATTTTCCTGTTCCTTGCAGGGGCCAGTTTACTTCTGTTATCCATAGACATTGTTTTTTCTTCAGACAAGCATCAATAATTGCCTTAAGCAGTGCTATCTTCCTGGGAGTATCCCAGCCGAACTGTTTGTTTTCCGGAGCTCCCATGCGGTCTACATAAAGGAGAGAACTCACTTTATCAAAGGGAATTTCTTTCAGGACAGGAGCGTAAAGATGAAATTCAAAGTCAATCACGGCCGGGCCCACAAGTTTTACTCCATAATCTTTCGCCAGGGAAAAGGCAGGACGTGCAAGTTTTAGATATTCTTTGTGGTCCCAAACTCCCCATTTTGATCTGTTCCATGCATGTCCTATTTCAAAAAAGGAGCATTTCCCCCCAAATCTGGAAAATACATCTTCTAAAAAATGCTCCCAATGGGAAGGATGAAGAACATCATCCCTCTGTTGTAGCAGTGCAACAGAAAATTCAATTTCTTTTTTTTGGAGGACGTCAAAGAATTTCTCGAAAGACTGAAGTTTATCTCTTTCCCATGATGGGATTCTTACAAGAGTCTGGCAGACTCCGATTTCTCTCAAACTGTCTGCGATCTCAGGGTTTTTTTCTTCCTGTTGAGAGACAGAAATCGCAAAAGGTTTTACTATCTTTACAGGCTCGTTATACATCTTCTTTTTATAACGCCTGAATAAGGAAAGTGCAGGTACTGCCTTATTGAGATTGGCCGAAAAGATGTCAATATAGCTATCTGCATGTTTAAAATAATACTTGATCCGTTTTTTTTTGGGGTCAATATTATGGGGCTGGTCAGAATGTGGGTTCCATTGGAATGATTCACTCATTTTATTGAATTTTTATTTTGCGTGCTAGCTGTTTTAGTCGAAGTACTTTCTTAAACTCGATAAACCAGGTGTAGCTATTTTTGTTCATTTTATACCAGAACCAGAGAACTCTTTTCACATGTGGCACTCCAAGGTAATTTTCCAAAAAGAACCGTTGATAACGATCCGGAACGCCAAGCCGGATAAGATTCTTGATGCATTGTAATAACCCGATCTGCTTTTTAACTCTGATTCGGTTTGTGTCAATGAGATTGAACACGAATTTATTCGATTCGGTTTTTCTAACCAGAATGTTTCCATCCGAAAGATCGTGGTGAAGGATTCCTTTTTCATGGCAATAAGAGAGAAAGCTTGCAAGAGATTTGAGAATTTCTCTAAGTTCGTCATCGGGGAGTTTCAGAAATAAACCGCGGATTTCTTCAACGTCTTTTTCCATTTCGGATAAAAAGAAACTCTGGTCCAGGAAAATTGACTTCCTTTTCTCAAGATAAGCTATAGGAAGAGGAGTTTTTATTTCCCTTTCAAGCAGAGCATTACTCCCTCGCCAAGATTTTAATGCTTTTGACGAGATAAATGTGCTCTTAAGCTTGTTAATTCCGTAAGTGTAAAACTCTTTAATTACAACATCTGTGGTTTTTCCATTATCTAATGAAGCATTGAAAATCCCAATACGGTTCCTGCTGTCGAGTAAAATTTTACATGAAGAATCCTTTAAAAGGCCGTGGCAGTTAGTAATCGACTGCTTAAAATTCGGGTGGTCATACTCAGGATGTATTCTTCCTTTGAAAGGAGGAAGAATAAGGGGATTTCCAAACTCTTTTTTCACTTAGATTTCTCTCAGCGTAATTACTAAAGTTTCTATGTGATAAAAATATCGTCCTATATTATTATATGTATTATATGTGAAAAAGGAAATTTTTGACCTTAATTTTTTTCTATGATAGAAATAGAGAAGTCAGTCCCTCAGAGGAGGCATTATTATGAGAAAAAAAGCTGTTTTGCTTCTATCCGCTGTCCTGACATTTGTGGCAGTTTCACTTCTGGCTCAGGACCAGATTGACAAAGAAGCAACTGAAAAAATTCGGCAGTTCACTACGGATCCCCAGTATCTAACCTCTTTGGTCGATTATCTGCCATATTCGGAAATAGTCCCTGCACCTCACGAAATTCTTGGATATATCACCGGGGCTCCAGGCCATATGACCTATTATGATGATATTCTTCGTTATTACAGGGCTCTTGATAGTGCCAGCAGCCGTGTGAAAATATTTGAAATTGGCAAAAGTCATGAAGGGAATACCATGATCGTAGTTGCAGTCGCAGATGAGAATACAATAATTGATATCGATCTTTTTCGCGGAGATACAAAGAGACTTGCAGATCCAAGGCAGTGCAGCGAAAGCGAAATGAAAGAAATCATAAAAATAGCAGAACCATTTTATCTATTAACCGGAGGGCTCCATTCCTCTGAGACAGGCAGCCCCGAGATGTTGATGGAATTGGCATATAGACTTGTTGTTAGTGAGACAGAAATGATCAGGCGGATTAGAACCGATGTAGTGACTCTTATTGTTCCTGTTTTAGAAATGGATGGCTGGAACCGTCAGGTCGATTGGTACTACAGACATACAAAAGGAGTAAAAAAATACGAAGACATACCAAAATCTTCTCCGCCGTTCTGGGGAAATTATACTTTCCATGATAACAACCGGGATGGAATTGTTCTCAGCCAGCCCCTTTCTAAGAATCTTAATGAAGTCTTTTTTATGTTCTACCCGCAGGTGGTCCATGATTTGCACGAGAGTGTGCCTCTCCTTTATATCAGTACAGGAACAGGGCCTTATTATCCGTCTCTCAGTCCGATTGTAAGGAATGAATGGCAGTGGTTTGCTTTCAACGAAGTAACACAAATGACAAGCCTTGGTGTTCCTGGTGTTTGGACATGGGGATTTTTCACTGGATGGTATCCTGGTTATGGAGCTTGGTCTGGCAACAACCATAATGCTATAAGCCGCTTCTATGAAACTTTCGGAAATGCCGGTGCCAACACTTATGAGCGGACGATAAGCACGGCTCCGGGAGAAGGAAACACTTCTGAGGAATGGTACCGGCCGTTGCCTCCTCCCCAGAAAACAATGTGGAGCCTCAGGAATAATACCAATGTCATGGAAAGTGCTTGTTTGATTGCACTTGATTTTACTGCGCGGCATAAGGATACGGTCCTTGAAAATTTCTGGAGGAAGGGCCGGAATGCTGTAGAAAAGGGCCGGAGTGAAAAACCGTATGCCTGGATTGTTCCTCTGGATCAAAACGATTTGTTTACAGCGAAAAGGATGCTTCAGCTTTTCAAGATGCACCGTATTGAGACAAAACGGCTTAGCACTAAATTTCCCTCTGCTAATAAATCTTATCCTCCAGGCAGTATTGTGATACGTATGGATCAACCGTATCGCAATTTCGCAAAATCTCTGCTTGAAATACAGAAATGGCCTGAAAAAAGCAGCACACATCCATACGATGCAACTAGTTGGAGCCTGGGAATGATGCTGGGTATAAAGACAGAAAGGATAGATGACAGGGCTATACTCGAGGCGCCTATGAGGCCTATGGCAGGAAACCCTTTCGTAGGACGTCTAAATGGAAGCGAATCGGGATCACATATTTTCATTCCTCCCCAGGGAAATGGAACAATCGCAGTTGTTCTTGCACTGGAGGATGAAGATGTCAGAGTGACAGATGTTGATATTAAGGTAAAACAGAAAACGTTTCCTGCTGGCACTTTTGTCCTCAGAGCAGAAGCCATGGAAAAAGTTGAGAAAGTTTGTAGAGACATTGGAGTCAATGCCTTCCAGGAAAAGGCGGATCTCCCGGTGCTCCGAAAAATAAAATTACCGAGAGTGGGATTATATACTGCCTGGTTTTCAACACAGGACCCAGGGTGGACTCGCTGGATACTTGACGAGATAGGAATCCCATGGATTTGGATTACTAGAGAACGCATCAGGAGGGGAGATCTTAATAAGGAGTTGGATGTGCTGATTGTGCCTCATCATGGAAGCTGGGCATCTGGCCTCAGGTTCTTGCGAGGCATTGATAGCCGTTACAGCCCACTGGATTATGTGAAAACAAGTGAATTTAAATATTTGGGAGAACCTGTAAACTCCCTGGATATAACCGGTGGACTTGGGCTGGATGGAGTCGCTGAAATTGAGAAGTTTGTGCGTAACGGAGGCACTCTTATCACACTGGGATCTGGCAGCCGCCTTGTCACTGACTTTGGAATGCTTCCTGGCGTGTCCAGTAAGACAAACTCAGATCTTAGCTGTCCGGGGACTATTGTAACAGGATGGGTGAGCCAGAAGAACAACCCTATTGTATATGGCTATGAAGAATATCCGTCAATCTTCAGGACACGGCTGCCTTTGTTAAATGTTGACAGACACATGAGAGAGTATTTAGTACTCCAGTTTGGAACAAAGCTGCCACGTGATATTGTAAGCAGGATGAGCGAGAAGGAAAAAAAGACATATAAAGATCGACAGGAAAAGGTTTCTATCTGGAGAAGCGGTCTTCTGAAGGGCGGGGATGCTTTGGATGGAACTGCTGCAATAATTGATGCTCCAATGGGGAAAGGACGCATTGTGCTGTTTGGATTTAACCCTTTCTATCGCTGGATGAATCACGCAAATTTTCCTTTTGTTTACAATGCGATCATTCACTGGAATATGCATGCTTCTCTGAATAAGAGTGAGGTGAAAAATGAAGAATGAGAAATTAGTATATCGCGGGAAATCAAAAGACGTTTTTGAGATAACAGAAGGGTCTTTTACTGGAAAATATAGGTTTGTTTTTACAGACAGGGCAACAGGGTATATTGAAAACGGAAAGATATTTTTTGACCCGGGATATGATAATGTTGTCGGAGAAATCCCTGGGAAAGGGGCAATAGCATGCAAGTTTGCAACATATTTCCTTAAATTGATGCAGGAGAAAAAGGTCCCTACACATTATGTCGAGACAATAGATGAAAATGTTATGATTGTTGAGCCGGCAATTCCGATAAATATGGATTCAGAAGATCCTGAGATTGAAGGAGCTTCACCGCTCCAGAATCTTGAGTTCACATGGAGAAATAATGCAACAGGAAGTTTTTGGAGGCGGTATCCTTTCGTAAGACCAGGGAAAAATCTTAATAAAGTTGTCGAAGCATGGACAAAAGGAGATTCGGATATACTAATTACTTATGAAGCGTTGGAATCGGCAGGGGTTATGACGAGAGAAGAGATTAATTATGTTGATAAGCTTATTAAGGATATAGCTGCTATTGTTTCTGAAGAATTTGAATCAAAAGGCCTTCATGTTGTGGATGGAAAGTTTGAATTGGGGAGGTTGAAACAGGGCGACGGAAGGATTGTTCTGATTGATGAGATATCTCCTGATGTATTAAGGGTATGCAAAGGATATGTTCCTGATGAGATGGGAAATTGTAAAGTCTATAAAGACTGCATAGAAACAAGGCTGTCAGAAGGCGTAAGGAAAATCAGCGGCAGGAATCAGTTAACAGCAGGGGAGATGGAGAAAATATTTTTATGTTAGAGAGTGTGCTATTCATTTAAAAAAGGAGATTTATTATGGAAAAGCTGATTAAGGTTGATACAGAATTAGCAGTAAATTTAGGGCTTACAGGGGAAGAGTATAATGAAATAAAAAGGCTGCTTGGGAGAGAACCCAATTTTACTGAGCTGGGAGTTTTTTCAGCAATGTGGTCAGAACACTGCAGCTATAAGAATTCACGCAAGTTGTTTAGCCTGTTCCCTACTCAGGGCAGGCAAGTGATGGTAGGTGCGGGCGAGGAGAATGCTGGAGTGGTTGATATTGGTGATAGCCTGGGAGTTGTGTTTAAGATAGAATCCCATAACCACCCTTCGGCAGTGGAGCCCTTTGAGGCTTCGGCAACAGGCATTGGCGGGTGCTTAAGGGATATTTTTACAATAGGAGCAAGACCTGTTGCTGGTTTGGGTTCATTGAGGTTTGGGAACCTGGATGATGAAAGAGTGAAATTTTTATTCAAAGAAGTAATAAGGGGATTGGCTCATTATGCGAATATTGCAGAAGTAAATGCGGTAGGAGGCGAGACTTATTTTGATGAGGTTTATGAAGGCAATCCGTTAGTGAATGCCTTTGTTGTAGGGATTGTAAAACATGAGAATATTGTTAGAGGAACAGCCCATGGAGTGGGAAATTCCGTGTTTTATGTTGGTGGAGATACTGGCAGGGACGGTGTAGGAGGGGCAAGTTTTGCCTCCAAGGAAATTACAGAAGAGTCAAGCTCAGATAAAGGAGCAGTTGCCATCGGTGATCCGGAGCTTGGAAGGCGTTTAAGAGAGGCCTGCCTTGAATTAATAGAAAATGGGCTTGTTGCAGGAATGCAGGATATGGGAGCAGCAGGATTAACCTGTTCTTCTTGCGAGACTGCTTCGAGAGCCAGAACGGGAATTGAGATAGATGTTGATCTGGTCCCTCAGAGAGAGAAAGGAATGACACCCTATGAAATCCTCCTGTCCGAATCCCAGGAAAGGATGTTAGTTATATTGAAAAGAGGCAGAGAACAGGAAGCCCTGGAAGTATTGAAGAAGTGGGATGTCAACGCAGTTAAAATCGGGAGAGTCACTGATGATAAAATGATGCGAGTTAGGGAAAATGAGGTTGTAGTATGCGAGATTCCCGTAGAAGCTCTTACTGAAAGCGCACCGCTTTATGATAGAGAAACAAGAAAACCTTTTTATTTGGAGAAAATTCAGAACCTGGATCTTGAGTTTTTAAGGGAACCTGGTGATTTTAGTGAAGTCCTGCTGCAGCTAGTTGGTTCTCCCACTATTGCGAGTAAAGAATCGGCATATCAAAAATTTACTGCAATCGATAAAGATGAGGTTGCGGTTGGAGCGGGTTCGGATGCGGCTGTTGTTAAAGTCAAGGGCACTAATAAAGCCCTTGCAATAAGTGTGGATTGTAATGCGAGGCACTGTTATCTAAATCCTTATAATGGGGCAATGATGGCAGTAGCCGAAGCAGCAAGGAATGTTGTCTGTGCAGGGGGAAGGCCGCTTGCTATTACTGACGGCCTGAATTTTGGCAACCCGATGAAACCCGAAATTTACTGGCAGTTTAAAAAATGCATAGAAGGGCTTTCTTATGCGTGTCAAGTCCTGGATACTCCGGTTATAAGCGGGAATGTAAGCTTTTATAACGAAAATCCTAAAGGAGCAGTATATCCAACTCCGATTGTGGGAATGGTAGGGTTGATAGAAAACGTTGATAAATATGTGACCCAGGATTTTAAAAACGAAAATGATGTAATAGTACTTTTAGGTGAAAACAATGCGGATCTTTCGGGCAGTGAATATTTGTACATTGTGCATGGCCAGAAAAAGGGAAATCCCACGATAGATATGGATAAGGAAAAAGCTCTCCAAACAGCATGCCTGGAAGCAATTGAGGCAGGCATAGTAAATTCAGCTCATGATTGTTCAGAGGGGGGGCTTGCAGTAACCCTGTCTGAATCATGCATTACTGACAAAAACCAGATGCTGGGTGCGGTTATAAAGTTAGAAGGCTTAAAAAAAGAACAAATGAGACTGGATGAGATTTTATTTGGAGAGGCTCCTTCAAGGATAGTAATTTCTCTGGAGAGGAATAATTTGAGTGTTCTGGAGAAGATTGCCGGCAAGCATTCGGTACCGTTAAACATTTTGGGAGAGGTTGGCGGAAAAAATCTTATAGTCCAGTACAGGGAAAAGACAATTATCAACCTCTCGTTGGAAAAATTAAGCGAGACATGGAGGAAAGCAATCCCTTTATAAGAAATCGTGTTTCTACATTAATGAAAAAGCTACTATTAATCCAGCCATTACAATCGAGACCATACTCATCAACTTGATCAGGATATTTAAGCTGGGGCCAGATGTGTCTTTGAACGGGTCGCCTACCGTATCTCCAATCACTGCAGCTTTGTGGGCATCTGATCCCTTGCCGCCGAAATGGCCGTCTTCAATATATTTTTTTGCATTGTCCCAGGCCCCACCTGAATTGGCCATGAAGACTGCAAGCACAAATCCGGTCGCAAGAGCGCCGACAAGGAGTCCCATCACGCCCGAAACGCCTAAGATGATCCCTGTAAGGACTGGCATAATTATGGCCAGGAGGGAGGGGAGCATCATCTTTTTTTGTGCTCCTTTGGTGGATATAGCAACACATCTGGCGTAATCAGGCTCGGCCTTTCCTTCTAAAATGCCTTTTATCTCTCTAAACTGGCGGCGGACTTCCTCGACCATACTGGCTGCTGCACTGCCAACAGCATTTATTGTTAAACCGCAGAACATAAAAGCCATCATTGACCCGAGAAGGAGGCCCACCAGCACTTTAGGGTTCATCAATGTTACATTAAAATAGCTCATGAAGTCGGTAATGGATGCTTTTGCGATTTTAATGTTCTCGGAGGCCTCGAAAAGAGCTGTCTTTTCTGGGATGCGCATCAAGCCGATACGGACCTCTTCAACGTAGGATGCCAGAAGAGCCAGAGCAGTCAATGCAGCGGAACCGATCGCAAAACCCTTGCCAGTTGCTGCAGTTGTATTTCCGAGGGCGTCAAGCGAATCGGTACGCTTACGCACTTCTTTGCCCAATCCGCTCATCTCGGCGTTTCCGCCTGCATTATCAGCAATAGGACCATATGCATCTGTGGCCAGTGTGATTCCCAGAGTTGACAGCATACCTACTGCAGCAATTCCTATTCCGTAAAGTCCGTGGCTTATATTTCCAGAAATGTTTGAGACATCAAAGTTTGTCGCTGAGAGAAAAGCTAAAATTGTTCCGACTGCAACGGCCAGGACAGGTATTACAGTGGAAACCATGCCAACACCAAGACCGGAAATAATAACCGTGGCAGCCCCTGTTTTTGCCTTTTCGGCGATATGCCGGGTTGGTTTGAAAGAGTGAGAAGTAAAATATTCGGTCGACCTGCCAATAACAATACCTGTTAATAGACCTATGACAACAGCAAGCCAGATGCCAAACGCATTTGGCAGGTTTAAAAGGAACATTATGCCGGCAGAAAAAATGACAATAAGCAGGGAGCTTAAATTTATTCCCCGGCCCAGAGAACTCAGCAGTTCACGCTGAGAAGCACCTTCTTTTGTCCTGACATTGAATATTCCAATTATAGATAAAATGGTCCCTACAGCACCAATCAACATTGGTGCAATCACTCCTTTTATCTGAGTTGCCACATCTCCATGCATGAAAGCGGCAGCACCGAGAGCGGCTGTTGCAAGTATAGAGCCTGCATAAGATTCGTAAAGATCTGCCCCCATTCCAGCTACATCACCAACGTTGTCACCAACATTATCTGCGATTGTTGCAGGATTGCGTGGGTCATCTTCAGGAATGCCTGCTTCGATCTTGCCAACCAGGTCAGCGCCGACATCGGCAGCCTTTGTAAAGATACCGCCTCCAACACGGGCAAACAAAGCCTGGGTAGACGCCCCCATTCCAAATGTCAGCATGGTAGTTGTGATTATAACCAGGCTGTGAGTATTTCCGGGTTCAACAGGATAAAAATGATTCAGAATTAGAAACCAGATTGCAATGTCAAGTAATGCCAGGCCGACCACAACCAGGCCCATTACTGCACCACTGCGGAAGGCAATTTTCAGCCCGGAGTTCAATGAATTTCTTGCTGCGTTTGCAGTGCGGGCAGATGCATATGTGGCTGTTTTCATCCCGAAAAAGCCGGCAAGCCCGGAAAAGAAACCGCCTGTTAAAAATGCAAACGGAACCCAGGGATTTTGGACGTGTAAACCATAGGCCATAAAAGAAAACAGAGCAGTAATAGTAAGGAAGACAAAGGTGACTATTTTATACTGTTGTTTTATGTAAGCCATGGCACCTTTGCGTACATGGTCTGCAATGGCTGCCATTCGTTCTGTCCCTTCACTCTCTTTCATCATTTCTTTATAAAAGATTAAGGCAAAAATGAGAGCTAGAACCGACCCGATAGGTACTATCCAAAAATAATGATTAAACATGAGAATACTCCATTGGCTGTTTCAGATACTCTGTTGGTTTATGAAAACCTTACATAAGATTCTTACTTATTTTATATAAACTGATTGAAGACTGTCAATGCGACAATTTTGTGTTTAGGCATAATTTGAAAGGCTCAAATTTGAGTGCTGTTGATAAATGGCATGATTTCGGTTTCCTGAAAATAACACGGCCAGTACTTAATGTTTTCAGAACACTATTCTGGCTGTTGTTCCCCCTATTCTCTCAAATTCAACAGTTCCATTTATCTGATTGGTTAAATCGGTTACCAGAAGCAGCCCTAATGAGTCGGATTTTTTTAAATCAAATTTTTCCGGAAAGCCAATACTCGCCAGGTGCCGTTTTTATGCTTGCATCGACACTCTACTTTTGTAGGCTTATCATGCTTCTTGTATGCCTCCTCAAAACCCAAAGAAACCTTTTGAAGGTCATCCGGATGGACAAAATCAACACTCGGCCTGCCTATTACTTCTTCGGGTTTGTATCCCAGAATCCTCTGAACAGATGGGCTGACATATGAAATAACTCCTTCGGAATCAACGATCTGAATAATTTCTGATATATTTTCTATCGCGGTTTTGTATTTTTCCTTACTTTCTTTAAGAGTTTTTTCTGTGTGGCAAACTGCTGGCGTAGTTCAAGCAGCTCCACGATTAATTGCTCTTTTGTCCTGTCTTTGTCTTTCATAATGAATCCTCAGAAGCGAGTCTTATTAAAGGCGTTTTCTCTTTAGTCAGAAAAGGTTCCTCTGGCGTTTTATGATAATTTAAAAATAAGTGCTTTACTATCGCGTCAGCCATGATCGATTTTTCAAGGTAAGCACTGCATACGGAACGATCCACCAGAGACAAAAAGCTGAGATTATGCCATATGGAACGCCATAAAGAAATATTAAGCTTTTGTTAGTTCGAAGGTAATAGAGTGATAAGATAAAAGAAACAATCACCAAAAAAGAAAGTTGCCTGAGAATAAAATAAGGAAATGCCATAAAAGAATAAAATACAATGCCTATTGAAAAAAGATGAAATGGATGAAGCAAATTCAAGAACAAAAAGTCACATATGGGAAACACGCGGTGTTCTGACCTGTATCTTGTAAACATGAATTTGGCGAATAGAATAGATTCTCGAATATAGCTCCTTGTCCAACGAAGATACATCTTGTTCATCTGGCTGAAAGTCGAAGGCACTTTCGTATAAACAATAGCATTAGACTGAAATCTTGTCATGTAGCCCGACTTAAGAACTAACGTAGTGAGAGCTCTATCTTCTCCGTAAGTACATTGAACACCTAAAAACTTCTGATTCACCCATTCCCTGATGAATTTTTTCAAAATGTCCATTCTATAAGCTGTGAGAGCTCCAGGGCAACAAAGAACAGCTCCATACACGCTTTGATAGGCGCGGCCAAAATTAAAAGAAATAGAATAGCGGATAGAAAGCATCCTTGTAAGGAAATTCTTCTTTTCGTTCAAAACCTCGACTCTCCCTGCAACAGCACCCGTATTCGCATCCTTAATCAATGGAACAACAATATTCCTTATGGCATTTTTCCCGATTCGGCTGTCTGTATCCACAGTGACAATAATTTCTCCTTTTGCCTTTTTTAAACCTATATACAAGGCTTTTCTTTTCCCTAAATTTCTTGAAAAATTAATTACTCGGACTCTATTACCATATTTTTGTTTTGCTTTCAGCATATTAAAAATCGTCGAATCCGTGGATCCGTCATTTATGCAGATTACTTCGAGTCTATCCTTGGGATATGAATTTTCAAAAATAGAATCAATAGATGTCATGATAAATTCTTCTTCATTCAAAGCCGGCATGATTACAGAAACAAAAGGCCACTTAATCTTTTCTCCTTCTTCTACAGTCATTGGTTTGTAGTAAAACCATAGGATTGTCCGGAAAATAATGCCAGCCGCCAGGATTGCAGCAGAAATCAGCAAAGGGTAAATTGATATCCGAAGAAAGAGAGTACTGCGCAAAAATTCAGCCCATGAATAGAAAATCTTTAATTTTACAGAAACAACTACAATCAAAATGCTGCTTACAATGATTAAAAAGATAAGAATAGGATCTATTTTTTCCCTAAGAAAAGGAAGATTTAAGAAAAAACCTCTAGGCTTGGATTCTAAAGCAATGCTCTCACATGTTTCTTCCCACATCTAAGTTTTAATGAAATGTTATATGAATTAAAATATGAAAAATATTTCTAGCAAAATAATATTATTAAATACATATCCCTAAGTCAAGCGGTGCATTAGTCCCAAATAATCGGATAAATCTTGCTGGTCAGGCAATTTATTTAAATAAAGGCCTCTACTACCCCATAAGAAAAGGATTTTCTCTGGTTCAATCTCCGCAAACTTTATTTACCATATTCCTTAGAGAGTGCTTTTTGCCGCTAAAATAGGGATTTTAAGTATGAAATAAAAAATAAATATTTTCTCAATGCCTTCATTATCTGCAAGTTGCCACAGCCAAGCCATGGTTTCACACAGTTTTAATCAATATGTTTACGCTGATAAAATAAACCTCGTTCCTGGCGAACAGATTCAATTTTATTCTCTGATTCTAAAACATCAAGATATTTATTAATCTCATTGATATGTAATCCAAGAATTTTCACAAGGTCATCAATAGTACAGGGCCTTCTGCATATTGTTTCCCAAATTGCGGTTTCTGTATCTTCACGATAAGATTTTACTTTTTTTCGTTCGGGTGCGGCTGCAATGATTTCAACATTATCAAGATTCCAGAAGTCTACAATTTGTTGTAATTTATGTTTACTTGCCGTTCTTAAACCATCAATTGTTCCCGGCCTGTCGAGAGTGTTCAATTGAATACTATCAGGTTTAATTTTTTCAAATGCTTCTTTTAGTAATTGTAGGTCTTCGGGATTATCGTTATAGCCGGGAAGAATTAGAACTTCCAGCCATATCTTGCCACTGTACTCTTTTCTGAAATCTACAAGACCTTTTATGTATTCATTAATATTAAGCTTGTGGAACGGCCGGTTAATCTTGCGAAAAGACAAGTCTGACGCCGCATCTAACGATGGCAGCACGACATCTGCATTCAGCAGCTCTGTTCTGACCTGTTTTTGATAAAACAGGGTTCCGTTGGTTAAAACAGCAACAGGAATATTAGGATAATTTGATTTAATAAATTGTAAAACATCCCCAATACGTGAGTTAAGAGTAGGTTCTCCGGAACCGGAAAAAGTAATATAATCCGGTACGGGATTATTGGTAAGATAATGCTGCAATTCTTTTACGACAGCATCGTATGGAACATACTCATTTCTCTCAAGGGTTAATTTTGTGGTCCGTCCGCATTCACAGTAAATACAATTTAATGTACACACTTTGTGAGGGACAAGATCAATTCCCAATGACATTCCCAAACGCCGAGAAGGTACAGGACCAAACAAATAGTTATACATAACTTGAGTCCTTTATATTTGAATGTGAAATCATGCATATTTGTCAAGCACTTTATTATAAAAAATAGGGACACATCCTATTTTTCATGCTTTATGTTTTTTTCTTTGGAGTTTTTCCTTTGTGGTCGGACCGCGCCAACTAAATGATTTTAAATAGATTTCCTTTCAAATCTAAGCAGATTTTTTCTTCTAGATTAGAAAATAGGGAACCCAGCCCCCAACGAGTACAATGGATTCACGATATTTTCCTAACGAAAAATACCTATATTGGTATTGAGTATATTAGGTAGAAATAAAAAAGTTGAATTTCATAACATATAGAGCTATATTTATTGAATCTTTAAAGTTTTATTGAGCCAATGAAAAAAGATGGAAGATACAGATATAAAATACATCAAAATAAATAGGGAGGCTAATATAAATGCTTCCTATCCCTATTCTGATTTATAGAAATCTGTATTCAAGGAGGATTGAATGGATAAATCTGTCCCCAGGTCCTACCTGTGTATGGTGATTGTTTTGGGGTCCGTGTGGGGACTCTCTGAAGCCGCCTTGGGTATGGGACTGCGAAGCTGCGCTGCCTTTGTTTCAGGCTCTATAATGACCGGAATCGCACTCTTTTTTATGGCTGCAGGCTGGGTGGTTTCCAGAAGAATCTTCGGAGTATTTCTTATGGTCTTAATAGCTTCGTTTTTCAAAATGTTTGACGCGCTGCTTCTCTCTCTGCCCATTAAACATGGAGCCATCGGCAATCCAATTTTTGCCTTTTTTATGGAAGCGATCGTTTTTGTCATCTTTGTCTCTATAATCAAGGAAAAGATTATCCAAAAGCCTGCAGGACAGGCTCTTCTCGGCAGTATGGCAGCGGTGCTGGCCGTAAATCTCTTTCCTCTGGTCAAGTATGCTACAGGAATTCCAGCTTGTGTTGCTCCGGGGATAGGTTATCCCCTCTCTCTCTATTATATCCACTTTGCAGTTCTGACGGCTTTCTTTATTGTTCCTCTGGGCTTCTGGGTTGGAGCAAAAATAAAGGCCTTTGAAACCGGTTTGATCAAAGCCCACGGCATGAGAAAACTCAATTACATCCTTTCTCCTGCAGCATTGATTCTTTGTCTGGTCATAATCACGATCCTGCGGATTGGCTGACACAGTGATGTTTTTTCCGAACAATCTCTTGGAAGGAGGACTGAATGAAAAAGACAATCCGTTTTAAACTTAACGGTCAGCCGAAAAGTCTGACTATCGACCGAGAACGCATGCTCCTGTGGGTATTGCGCACAGATTTCGGTCTGACGGGGACTAAGTTTGGTTGCGGTGAAGGCTTTTGTGGAGCATGCACTGTACTGGTCAACAATGAGGCTGAACGTTCCTGTCAGTTTCCTGTAGAGGATATCGATGGAAAAGAAATCATCACCATAGAAGGTTTGGCCAAAAATGCCAGGCTTCATCCTCTGCAGGAAGCCTTTGTCAAGCATGATGCTCTTCAATGCGGGTTCTGCACCCCCGGGATGATTCTCAACGCCTACAGCCTGCTGTTGAAAAATCCCGAGCCTTCCCACAAAGACATCATCGACGCCATGGAATACAACCTGTGTCGCTGCGGAGCCCATAACCGTATTGTTCAGGCCATTCAAACAGCAGCTAAAGAAATGAAGGGAGGTTAGAAGCGATGAAAAAAGAAGATTATATGGATATTGATTTTTATGACGACAGAACTGGCCTTCCTCTAAGCAGACGAGAATTCCTCAAGCTTATGGGAGGAGGCATCGTCATTTTGTTCTCTGTTGGCGATCCCCTTCTTTTAGAGGCACAACGCCGGAGAGGGCAGTCCCTCCCCGATGATTTCAATGCCTTTCTCAGGATCGACGAGTATGGTCGGGTCACATGCTTTACTGGCAAAATCGAGATGGGCCAGGGTGTGATTACCTCACTGGCCCAGATGCTGGCCGATGAACTCGAAGTTCATCTGGATTCCGTGGATATGGTGATGGGAGACACCGACCTTTGTCCGTATGATATGGGAACCTTCGGCTCCATGACCACCAGGTTTTTCGGGCCTCCTTTGAGAGCGGCTGCAGCAGAAGCCAGGGAGGTTCTAATCGAGCTGGCAGCCGAATACTTACAAGTTTCCACTTCCCAGCTTAAAGCGGAGGCCGGAGTCATATATCATAAATCTCAAAGACAGAAAAAGGTCACCTATGCTCAGCTCACAAAAGGGAAGAAAATCGTCAGAAAGCTCAAAGGGAAAGCGGTTCTGGAAAAGCCCTCGGATTTCACGATCGTGGGAACACCTGTCCTGCGCAGGGATGCCGTAGCCAAGGTTACCGGGAAAGCCAAGTATGCCGGAGACATTCGGGAACCCGGAATGCTTTATGCCAGGATCTTAAGACCTCCTGCCCATGGAGCCAGGATGATCAGTGTGGATACTTCCGGAGCTAAAAAGATCAGAGGAACACGGGTCATTGAGAATGATGACCTCATTGCCGTCCTGAATGAAGACCCCGAACTGGCAGAAGAGGCCTTAGGACAGGTCAAAGCAAGGTTTGAAAAACTCGATTCCCAGGTCGATGACAAGACAATCTTTGGTCACCTTCTCAAAGTAGCCCCGGAAGGGGAGATAGTTTCCCAGGGAGGAGACCTTGCTAAAGGAGAAGAGATTTCAAAGTCTGTGGTTGAAAAAACCTATCTGGATGGCTATGTGGCACATGCGCCTATGGAAACCCATACAGCTCTGGCCAAAATCGAAGGGGACAAGGCTACAATCTGGGCATCCACTCAAGGCCCCTTCGGACTCCAGAGAGGGGCTGCATCGGTTCTTGGATTTCCTGCTGAAAAAGTCCGCATCATCACGCCCTTTGTCGGAGGCGGATTCGGGGGGAAAAACAGCAACCGGCAGGGCGAGGAAGCTGCTATTCTGGCGAAGTTAAGCGGAAAGCCTGTTCAGGTCACCTGGACGAGGGCCGAGGAATTTTTCTACGACACCTTTCGCCCGGCTGCTGTGGTAAAGATAAAAGGCGGTGTCAATGGTTCAAGCCGCATTACTCTGTGGGATTATGGCGTCTATTTCGCCGGAGAAAGAGGTTCCCAACATTTCTATGATATACCTCATCATCGTACAATGGCTTTTAGCGCAGGATGGAGGGGAGCTCCTGGTTCTCACCCGTTCGCAACCGGTCCTTGGAGGGCTCCCGCAAACAACACCAACACCTTCGCCCGAGAGTCACATATCGATATCCTTGCAGCAAAAGCGGGAATTGATCCTTTGGAATTTCGATTGGAGAATTTGAAGGATGAAAGAATGATCCGGGTTCTGCAAGCTGCTGCGAAAAAATTCGGCTGGAAGCCGGCCAAAGCTCCAAGCGGCCGCGGTTATGGGATAGCTTCTGGTATCGACGCAGGTACCTATGTGGCACATATTGCTGAAGTTAAAGTCAACAAGAAAACCGGACACGTCCAGGTGAAGAGGGTAGTCTGTGCACAGGATATGGGATTATCTATCAACCCTGAAGGTGCCAAAATACAGATTGAAGGCTGTATCACCATGGGTATAGGGTATGCCCTCTCCGAAGATATTCATTTCAAAGGTGGAGAGATATTTGACATGAATTTTGACACCTATAAAATACCGAGATTTTCCTGGCTGCCCAGGATCGAGACGGTTTTAATCGATGATAGAGAGGCTGCGCCTCAGGGAGGAGGAGAACCCCCTATCATTTGCATGGGAGGGGTCATCGCCAATGCAATTTACGACGCAACTGGCGCCAGGTTGCTTCAACTCCCAATGACTCCGGCCCGGGTCAAAGCAGCTATGGAGCATATCTGAAAATATTGTTGTGTTATAACTCATTCAGATAAAAATTTTAAGGGATTATTTATTTGCAAGAGGTAGTGGCCGGTTTATATGCACATATAAACAGCAGTGACAGGAAAGGAACTCGCAAAAAGAAATAACTTTTATTGATGGCTCTTCCTTTTTGACTTTAATTCTCTATTGTAATCCTCGATGGTATCAATATCCTGGAGAATACTCGGAGTTATCACTTCGACCTCCAGAATATCTTCAGCATGTTTATAAACAAGGTTTCGGAGACCTAAATCAGGGTTTAAATCTTCAATTTCGCCTTGATATTTCATATCTATTAAGACCGGATGCCCCCGATTCTTTCTGAAGACAGGAAGAACAATTCCTTTCTTTGATTTCTTGTAGGCATCAACGATTTTATTGATTAAAGCGCTTGAAATTTCGGGCTGGTCTCCGAGAATAACAAGGGAAGCCTCGACATCTTCTGGGAGTGCTCGAAATCCACATTGAACCGATGATAACATGTCATTTTTAAAATCTGGATTAACGACAATCTTGATGGAAAAATCCTTAATTTTTTTTTCAATCTTCTCCCGGTGTGCACCAAGAACAACAAGGACATCATCTAATTTTGACTGGATGACGCTGTCGATTATTGTTTCGATTATCGTTTTTTCCCCTAAGGGAAGGAGGAGCTTGGGTTTTCCCATCCTTTTTGATTCCCCAGCGGCTAATATTATTCCCCAGATCATCTGATATCCTTAATTTTATCTTGTATTTGGCTGCGTACGAGAACAAGCTGAGAAGCGATACTAATGGCAATTTCCTCCACGGTTTTTGAATTTATGGCCAAACCAATTGGGGCATAAATACGTTCAAATTGCTCCGGTGCAGCCCACCCTTCTTCCAGGAATTTTTTTTGCGTAAGCTCGATTTTCCGGGTACTCCCTATCATCCCGATGTAAGCAGCTTCAGAATTTATGCATTGACGGAGAACTGTCGCATCATGGCGGTGTTCACGAGTGGCAATTACAAGATAAGTATCCAAAGAGATGGGAAAATCCCGAAGAGCATTATTGAAATCCTTTACAATTATATGATCCGCATCTGGAAATCTTTTTTTATTCACAAATTCAGGTCTATCATCTATTACTGTGACTTCAAAATTTAAGAGACCTCCCAGATGTGCGACAACCTGCCCGATATGTCCAGCCCCTGCTATCACCAGATGAGGGAACGGAAAAACAGGTTCTAAAAAGAGAAAGCTCTCTTTTGCTTTTGCAGGTAATATTCCATCCTTGACTTTTACTAATCGGGGCGAACCTTCTGAAAGGGCTTTATTAATTTCTTCCCGAAAGCAGGAAAAATGTTTTCTAAGGTTGATAGCCAAATCTTTTTTCTCTTCTATCCAATACCGTAAAATAGTCACTTCCTCTCCAATCAATCTGTTGATGAATGTGGCTAAGAGGCCAAAACGCCTTTGACCGAGGGAATTGCTGAGGCTTTGAAAGGCATCTATGTGCTTTTCAGGGCTGGCATCAATCATAATCCTGACTTCACCTCCGCAAATAGGTTTTTCCTCTGAATACGTTTCAGCATTAAGGCAGAATTTATAAAGACGGGAATCACTTCTTTTCAGTGCCTGAATGGCTTTTTTCCGGGCATCTGCTTCAAGCAGACCTCCTCCCAGAGTACCTTCAAGGAGACCTTCAGGAGAAAATAAAGCTGAAGCTCCTGGCTTTTGTGGTGTTGAACCTTTAGCTTCAATGATCGAGGCTAAAGCCAGAGGCTGCTTATTTTTCAGCGCGTTGAAAAGATGAATATAGATATTTTTCATACTGCCACCATCTTAGATTCTCAAGTTTCCTTTAGGCATCATGAATTGTATTGGCTGAAACAGTGTGCTTGTTCAGTACGTTAGTGACACATTGTCTCTGTGATTTAATAACCATTATTGATAATATTCATAGAGAGTTAAATAATCAAGTGATTGATGGGGGCTGATGTGATTATAAACATATTCCCATTCCTCCAACATTCCGGGGACACTATACTTAACTCCTCACATTCTCTTTATTTTGGCAATTAACTATGATGTCCCTAGAATTTCGGTTTTGAGTTTTTGCGAAATTATATTTCGTATAATCTAAGCATGAAAAAATATTTTTTATCAAGAAAAAAAATAAATTTTTCATTTGAATCTTCATCAGGAAGTAAGAATAGATTTTTCCTTTAGATAAAAGTAGAAAAGANACCAAAAAAATGGTAAATTTTTAGGGCAATTTTAGACTGTATTTTCTGTGTGGGCGGTTAGCTCAGCTGGGAGAGCGCAGCGTTCGCAACGCTGAGGTCGGGGGTTCAAATCCCCTACCGTCCACAATTGTGAGGAAAAGATGAGTAGTGAGATATTAATACTTGCGGGGACTGCAGTTACAATTGGGTTTATGCATACTGTCCTCGGACCTGACCATTATCTGCCTTTCATCGTGATAAGCCGGGCCAGAAAGTGGTCCCTTTCTAAGACGATGTTAATTTCTTTTCTATGCGGGTTAGGCCATGTATTAAGTTCTGTAGTGCTGGGTTTTGTCGGGATTGCCCTGGGGATTGCTGTGGCACGCCTGGAGGGAGTTGAATCTTTACGGGGAGGCGCAGCAGCCTGGCTTCTTATAGGCTTCGGCTTTGCCTATTTTGTCTGGGGAGTGCACAGAGCCATAAAAAATAGGCCTCATAAACATCTGCATATTCATGCTGATGGCGTTGAACATGAACATTTGCATAAACACGAGACAGATCATGCCCATGTGCACACCGAAAAAGGAAAAGTCAGCCTGACACCCTGGATATTGTTTATAATATTTGTGTTTGGCCCCTGCGAGCCTTTGATCCCATTAGTCATGTACCCTGCTGCCAAGCATGATGCAGCCGGAGTTGTGCTCGTTACATTGGCTTTCGGATTGACTACGATTATGACCATGCTTGTAATCATCGCTTTTTCTTACTGGGGTGTGAGTTTCCTTCGTTTAGGCCGATTAGAAAGATATGTTCATGCCATAGCCGGGGCTATGATCTTTATTTCAGGACTGAGTGTTCGGTTTCTTGGATTGTAAGGAAAAAGGGGAACAGTCCATAGAAGAGGACTTCCATGAAGTTTATTGTAGATTGTATGCTTGGAAAGCTGGCCAAATGGCTGAAGATTCTCGGATTTGATACTCTTTTTTTCAGTAAGATCGAAGACAGTGATCTTCTTGCCCTGGCTCAGAAAAAAGGAAGAACTCTTCTGACAAGAGACAACGAATTGCAGGGAAGGGCCCGGAGCATAAAAGCTCTTTTCATAGAAAGTGAAAGCTGGCATGATCAAGTCGAGCAGGTGCTTGATGCATTTAACTTGAGGGGTGATATTAAAGCCCATTCTCGATGCATTGATTGTAATGTAAGGCTGAAAAACCTCCCAAAGAAGCGCGCAAAAAATTTAGTGACTCCATTTGTTTATGAGCATGCCCACTCTTTTGCTCTATGTCCCCGATGCGGCCGGGTTTTCTGGCAGGGAACCCACTTCAAAAACATGGAATATAAAGTCGAGGATTTCCTTAACAAAGAAAAATAGAAAAGAAAATCTATCGTGAAAATACATTGATTTCTCGTTTTAGGTTGATTAAAATGAAATATAAATTGATTTCCTCCCATTAGAGAGAATAAAGAGGTAAGAATATGAGTATTATAAGCAAATTATTTGGGAAATCTCCCTTTGAGCCTCTCCATCAGCATATGTTGAAAGTCAAGGAATGTGTAGACCTGATAAGGCCTTTAGTAGACGCTCTCCTAAAAGAAGAGGACGAGAAAGTGGAAGAATATGCAAAAAAAATTGCCGATGCGGAACACGAAGCTGATCTGGTAAAAAAAGAAATCAGAAAGAATCTACCCAAAGGCCTTTTTCTGCCTGTGGCCAGAGGTGATATCCTGAGGTTTTTAAAGGAACAGGATAATATCGCTGATTCTGCTGAGGATTTTGCAGTACTAATTACATTAAGGAAGACGAAACTCCCTGATGAACTTAAAGAGGATTTAAAAGAATTCGTTGATGAGGTTCTTGAGACTTTTAATATGGCTGTGAAAGTTTCAAACGAAATTAACATTCTGGCAGAAACTTCCTTTGGAGGTGCCGAAGCAGAAAAAGTAGTGGATTTAATTGAGAATCTTAAAACCAAGGAGTGGGAAGCAGATAAAGCTCAAATGAAAACTGCCAGGAAAATGTTTTCACTCGAGGGAAAAATGGATCCTGTTTCTGTCATAATGTGGATGCATATTTTTAAGGAATTAGGAAATCTGGCTAATCATTCAGAAAATGCAGGAGACCAGATTAGAATCATGCTGCACAACAGCAAAAAATAAAGAAAAAAGTTTCTCTTTTTTGGTTCAATAAAATGATGAATTCTGAGATGAAAGTGGAAATTTCTAATGGATGTTAGCCTTATCATACTTGTTATTGCTGTTCTGGTAGGTCTTTACAGTGCTGTCAACATCGGTGCAAATGATGTGGCTAATTCAATGGCTACTTCTGTTGCATCTGGTGCATTGACTATAAAGAAGGCTGTATTTGTGGCAGCTGTTTTTGATGTTTTAGGGGCGATTTTAGTCGGAGCCCATGTGGCAAATACCATCCGGAAAGGGCTGGTAGACCCGTTACATTTTGCGGAGACACCGAACCTTTTTTTATATGGTATGTTGGCAGCTGTTTTGGGCTCTGCTATCTGGGTCAATATAGCTACATATTTTAAGCTCCCGGTTTCGACGACTCATTCGATTGTCGGAGGAGTGCTGGGATTTGGATTGGTAAGCGTTGGATTCGCCGGGATACACTGGAATATAGTGATCTATATTGTACTGAGCTGGATAATATCTCCTGTATTTGGGGGGCTGGTTTCCTATGTTATTTTTACAATCATAAGGAAATCTATCCTGGAATCTCGCTCACCGATTGAGAAAGCGAAAAGGATAGGTCCATTTTTTGTTGGGATGGTAGTTTTTGTATTAGTGATGGCAATTATCTGTAAAGGACTGAAAAACCTTCATCTTGATTTTTCTTTCCTTGAATCTTTTTTTATTTCTTGTACAGCAGGGGCAGCCGCCTATTTCGTCGGCTACATCCTTATTCGAAGGTACAAGGAAAAACAAACAGATCCATATTATCAGGTGGAACAGATGGCCAATCCTCTGCAGATTCTTGCAGCAAGCGTTAAGGCATTTTCCCACGGTGCTAATGATGTAGCCAACGCTATTGGCCCTGTTGCTGCGATTGTGGCTGTTATTCGCACTCATGAAGTGAGTATGCAAGTCCCTGTGTCTATATGGCTGCTTATTGTTGGAGGTCTAGGCATGGGTTTTGGTGCATATATATGGGGGCATAGAGTTATAGAGACCGTAGGAGAGAAGATTACTTCGATAACCCCCACCAGGGGATTTGCAGCCGAGTTTGGAACGGCTGTGTCGGTTCTGATATGCACGCGTCTCGGCATGCCTGTTTCAACAACGCATGTTGCTATAGGGAATATTATCGGTGTGGGCCTGGCCCGTGGTGTTTCTGCGATTAACCTGAATGTGATGAAAAAGATTTTTGCGGCCTGGGTTATATCTGTTCCGGTTGCTGGCCTCTTTTCTGCAGCGCTTTACGGCTTCTTCATTTTTTTATTTGGAACATGACAATCCTTTTGACTCGAAGAGTCGTTCAATCGATGACATGAGTGTTATATAAAATCTGGCAAGGAGGAAAAAATGAAGAAATTTATTAATTGCTTTCTTATAATGATTTTTGTTTCGGGAGCTATCCAGTTATTGGCAGCCGATAATATTTTTATAGAGGGGTCAAATATGAAATCTATTGTAGATGTTCTCAAAAAGAACGAAATTGAATATTACATATTCAGCAACAGCCAGGGCAATGAGTTCCTTGTTGTCCCCAGGTTTGGAGCAAGGATATTTGCTGTCTCTGTAGGTGGGGAGAATTTATTCTGGGCTCATCCCGATGTCCTTAAAGGTCAGGGAGGACAGCGGAGTTGGATATCTCCTGAGGGAGGAGCAAAGGGCTTTCTTTTCAAGCCTGACTGGACTGGAAACAGGGATTTTTCTATGATGGATCCCGGAGATTATAAGGTTGCTTCATTCAAAAAAAATGAACATCTGGCGCTATGCAATTCTTTTAAAACGACTTCGAATGACGGGAAGGAGAAATATGACCTGACACTGACAAGGGAGATGAGAATTGCGGAAGATCCATTAAGATATGAACCTGAATTCGAAGAATTGGACTACCAGTTTTTGGGTATTGATTTTGTGCATAAGCTTAAAAATAATTCAGAGACGTTTTTTGACCGGATTCTGGCGCTTTGGAGCCTGATCCAGATTCCTCCTAAAGGCACAATGATTATTCCTGTCCATGAAGCAAAGAGAGAGGCGTGGAGGAGCAGCTATTTCGAGCCAATACCTGAGGAGTATGTGAAAGCAAATTCTGATTCCTTTTCTTATTTCATTCATGGAAGCCGGAGGTATAAGGTCGGTATTCGCTCGGAATCTGCTAAGGGTGTTGTTTGCTATCTTTCAAAAACAGAAGGCAAAGACTATGCTGTTGTGTTTATGACGTTTCCAGTAAAACCAGAGGCAAGATATACGGATAGGCCCAAGATAGAACAGGAGACAAACGGTGATGCTATACAGATTTACAGCCACCTTGAGAAGGGACCGCTTGCATTCGGAGAATTGGAGTGTCAGTCCTGGGGATTGGAACTAAGACCCGGAGAAGAGAAGGCTTTCCCGATTAATATTTACATGTATAAATCTTCGCTGGAGACTTTAAAAAAGATCGGGAAAAAACTCGTTTGCCCTGAGTTTGATAAAGACTATATTTTTGAATAGATAACTGGGGTATCTTTTTATCAAGTGAATAGTTTTATTCAAGATGTTTTTTGAACCGCAATGAGCTTAAGATTATAGCTGCAAATCCGAAGATGAAGAGAGCCAGGATCTGAGGCCAAAGAATAGAAGGCCCATTTCCTTTCAAGAGAATTCCTCTCACAGCTTTACTGAAATATCGCAAGGGATTGAAAAGCGTCATATATTGAATGATTTGCGGCATGCTTTCAATAGGGGAAAAAATTCCCGAAAGGAGCATGGCCGGCAGAATAAAGAAAAAGGCGGTCATCATAGCCTGTTGTTGTGTGCGGGAAATGGTTGATATAAAAAGGCCTAAACTCAATGTTGTAAGGATGAAAAGGAAAGAAACTCCGAAGAGAAAAAAGAGATTTCCTCTTACAGGAACATTAAAGACAAATCTTCCTACCAGGATAACCAGGGCAATATCAGCAATCCCGATCAGGGCAAAGGGTACGGTTTTGCCGATGATGAGTTCCCACGGTTTTAAGGGAGAAACAATGAGTTGTTCAAGAGTCCCCATCTCTCTTTCTCTGGTTATGGCCATAGAAGTAAGAATGAGCGTTGTCAGAAGAAGAATCAGGCATATGACTCCTGGAACCATATAGACAGAACTTTTTAAATCCGGGTTGTACCAAATTCGTGGCTGGGGAATTATTATTCCCACAGGCATTCTTGTCTGGATTTCAGATAAGATATTTTCTGCGTTTCTGGCTATGAGGTTGGAAATGTAACTCTGGATAATAGTTGCTGAGTTGGCGTCTGTTCCATCTAACAGGATTTGAAGAGAAGTTTTCATGCCTTTTTTGAGATTTCTCCCGAATTTATCAGGAATAATGACAGCTGCGTGGATCTTTCCTTTCTGAAGAAGTTTTTCGATTTCATCATAGCCGCTCAAATAGAAGTCAACATCGAAGTATTCAGAACGGCTGAAAGATGAAATAAGATTTCTACTTTCCTGAGTCTGTGCATAATCAAGGATTCCAAGAGAAACATGTTTGATATCGGTTGTGACTGCATAGCCGAAGAGGATAAGCTGAAGAACTGGAGCAACAAATATTGGCACCAGCATTCGTTTGTCGCGGAAAGTCTGAATAAATTCTTTACGGACTATGTGCTTTATGATTCCAAACATATCTACTCCAGAGTTAGTTTTAGCCTTTTTACACAGGCCATGATGACTAATAAAGCCAGGAGAATAAGCGGTACAACTTCAGGCCATAAAACAGCCAGGCCGTTACCCTTAAGAAAGATTCCTCTCAGGACGGTGAGAAAATATTTTGCTGGGACAAGATAGCTTATGATTTGAATGACCTTTGGCATGCTTGAAATTGAAAAAATGAAACCGGATAAAAGGAACGATGGCAGTAGTGTGAATATGATAGATATCATGAAAGCCAGTTGTTGTGATTTTGTCACTGTGGATATGAGCAGCCCTGTTCCAAGGCCGCAGACAAGAAATACAGCAGTTATAAAAAAGAGAAATAATAGATTTCCTTTAAGCGGGACTCTGAATAAAAGAGTTCCAACGAGAATGATAAGCAGTGTTTGAAACATCCCGAGGACAAAATAGGGTATTAATTTTCCCGTGATTATCTCTATAGGTTTGGCCGGGGAAGAGATGAGCTGTTCCATGGTGCCGTTTTCCCATTCCCTGGCAATAGTCAGAGAAGTAAGCATGGCACTGAGAACCATCATTATGACAGCTATCAATCCTGGTACAATAAAATTTGTGCTCCGCAGGTCAGGATTAAACCATACTATTGGTTCCACATCCATGGGAGGAATTCCTTCAGGTACCGGTCCCTGTTTGTTCAGTTTATCGAGTATTATTTTTAATGAAAATGTCCGGACGATGCTTGATATGTAACCCAGTGCGATTTGGGCAGTATTGTTGTCACTCCCGTCAATCAAAAGCTGAAGAGGTGTATTTGCCCCTCTAATTAAATCCTTGGAGAATCCAGAAGGGATTCCAATGAGAATTTTGACCCTTCCATCATCTAAAAGTTTTTCTGAGCCGGAAAAACTATTCGATTGGTAGATAATATCAAAGTAATCACTTGCTCCCAGTCGGAAGATCAAATCCCTGCTGAGGGCAGTGCTGTCCTGATCGATTATTCCTAAATGGATATGGCTGACATTCATGGTTATGGCGTACCCGAAAAGGATAACCAGGATTACAGGCAGGCCTATAGCAAGGTAAAGGCTTCTGGGGTCTCTTAAAATGTGGAGATTCTCTTTCCTCATAAGAGGGAGTATTCTATTTGCCATTTTTAACGCCCGGTGAAAAAGTGTTGGTTTTTTCTTTTTCGATTTTGATAGCAGAGACAAAGACTTCTTCTAAAGTTGAATCTTCCTTTTTTGTGAATTCGGTTTTGAGTTCTTTCGGTGAGCCTAGAGCAATGATATTTCCGGAATAGATGATGGCGACCCTGTGGCACCGTTCAACTTCGTCCATATAGTGAGATGTCACAAATACGGTTGTTCCTTCTTCGGATAGTTGATATATGAGGTCCCAGAAATCTCTTCGCGAGACCGGATCTACGCTTGCGGTGGGCTCATCTAAAAATAGTATTTCTGGCTTGTGAAGAATCGCACAGCCAAGGGAGAGGCGCTGCTTCCAGCCCCCTGAGAGTTCATCTGTCAAGGAATTTTTTCTTCCGGCAAGGCCTGCCATGTCAAGAACCCAGTTTTGCCGCTCGATTTTTCTCGAAGGATGGATTCCGTATATTCCTCCGTAAAACTCTATGTTTTCTTCGACGGTTAGGTCTTTATAGAGAGTAAATTTCTGGGACATGTAGCCAATGATCTTTTTTATTTCTTCAGGCTGAGTGTCTATGCTGTAACCCCCCACATATGCTGTTCCTGAGGTAGGCCTGAGGATGCCACACAGCATCCTGATCGTAGTGGATTTTCCGGCGCCGTTAGGACCAAGGAATCCGAAGATTTCCCCTTTTCTGACGCTGAATGATATATTGTCGACAGCCAGGAATCTGTTGAATTCTTTTGTAAGATTTTTAACTTCGATACTATACATCTGGTTTTTGTCTGTAGTGCTTTATTTTATTTGGCCGCTTTGTTTATTTATAAGATAGAGAAAAGCATCTTCCAAAGAAGGTGTGATTCTTTTCAGCTTTTTGGCTTTGATAGCATGTGCTTCTAGAAAATCACGAGTTTTTTCTATCCAGATTTCTCCTGGTTCAAAGGTTAGATGAAGTGTGCCGCCGTAAGGATAGATGCTTTTTAAACCTGGAAATTCTTTCAAGATTCTTCTTGTTTCTTCATTGTCTGTTACAAGCTCTAGGATTTCATCTTTCATTTCTTTGATGATGTTTTCTGGAGATTGGAATCTCAATATTTTGCCTTCATATATTAGTCCTGCCTGGTGGCATCTCTGCGCTTCGTCCATGTAAGGAGTAGTTATTATTAAGGTAACTCCTTGTCGGTTTAGCTGAAATAGAATGTCCCACAGTTCTCTTCTCGAGACGGGATCTACTCCTGTGGTGGGTTCATCAAGAAGGAGAATTTCTGGAGTATGAAACAGGTTGCAGGCTAAAGCCAGCTTTTTCTGCATTCCACCCGACAGATTTCTCGCAAGCCGCTTCTCAAAAGGAGTAAGGCCGCTGAAGCGAAGCAGTTCCTTTTTTCTTTCCGGGAATCTGCTTTTAGAAAATCCGTGAAGATCTGCAAAGAATTTTAGATTTTCTGAAACGCGCAGGTCGCCGTAGAGGCTGAAATGCTGCGGCATGTAGCCGGCCAGTTTTTTCACGGCATGTGGGTTTTTACTTGTGTCTAACCCGTTTATAAAGATATATCCTGATGATGGATTTAGAAGCCCCATGAGGAGGCGTAGAAGCGTGGTTTTTCCTGCTCCGTCAGGCCCAATGAGCCCGATTATCTTTCCTTTTTCGATTTCAAGATTGATGTTATCAATAGCTGTAGTTTGATTGAATGTCTTTGTAAGGTTTTTTACTTCAACAGCTAACATCTCGATCCAGGATGTTTACTCTCTATGCAGATCCAATGATATCCTGACATCCACCGGCATTCCAGGCTTCAGGAATCGTTCGTTATTTTTAAGATAAGATTTAATCATGAAAACAAGTTTGAGCCGTTCTTCTTTTGTTTGAACATTTTTAGGGGCGAATTCTGCCTGGTCCGAGATGTAGTCTACTTTTCCCTTGTAAATTTCATCAGGGAAAGAGTCGCACGTGACTTCAACGTAATCCCCGATTCTGACCTTTCCGAGGTATTTTTCTGGTACATATGCTTTAACGTAAGTCCGGTTTAAATCGATTAAACTGAAGAGAATTGTGCCTGGCAGTGCAAGTTCCCCGACTTCGATATGTCTTATCTCAAGATAGCCTGTTATGGGAGATATGATTTTTGTATCCTGAATTTGTCTTGCAAGAAACTGCTCCCGTGCACGGAGATTTTTTATTTCCGCTTCCACCATTTCAATCTCTTCTTTCTCTCTCCCCCGGAAAGCCAGTTGATAATTTTCCCCTGCGCTCTCATGTTTCTCAAAAGCAGCCTTTAATCTTAAATCTGCCTGCTCTTTTTGGGTCTCCGGAACCGCACCTTCGCCGAGTAAATCTTTCATTCTTTGCTGATTTTTCCTTGCAAGTTCGAGCTCTTTTTCGGCTGCTTCTAATTGATTTTTCGCAACTGCAATCAGTTCTTTTTTTGTTCCTTTCTTAAAAAGAGCGAGTTTTGCTTGAGCACCTTCCAGGCTGGCCAGGACTTGATTCGATTGGATGGAGAGTTTCTCGTCATCTAGATGACACAATACATCTCCTTTTCTCACAAGCTGCCCCTCCTGCACAAAACTTCTTTAATTTCTCCTTGAACCTGGGCACGTATCTCTGTATCAATGGCTTCTATAAGCCCTGAAACTTCTAGAGTTTTTGAATTTGTGCGGGAGCTTTTACAGTTTGACGAGAAGAATAATAAAATTAAGCTGAGACCAAAATATGCAAATTTTTTCATTTTTCCTTGAAGAATACAGGTTAAATGCAAGTTAGAATTTTTTCCTCTATTTGTCAAGGATAAAGCTTCTTGGAAATTCCCCCAATTTTTTAATATTTTTTTTCATTAGCACCTAATGGATCGGATCGGCTGATTGAGAAAACCGTTTGGAGGCTGAGCGGGCACGGTTCTTCTACTGAAAGGAGAAGAGAGCGAAGCCGGAAGGCGAGCTGAATTTGACTCGCTGGGGCAAATTCTGCGTGTTTTAGAAGCAGCTGATCTGATGCCACGAAAGTATGGTTTGCATTTCCATTTGATTTATAATAGTAAACTAATTTGGATATATTTCGTTTTAATTAGTGAACACAATTGTATTGTGAAAATTGAAGCTATATATAGCATATATCAATCGGAGGCAGTAAGAATGAAAGGACATGGATTTTTCCGGAGGATTATAATCGCAATTGTAATGATAATTACAGCTTTGAACGGATTCGCTCTTGATACTGGTCAGGCGGGCCAGAAGCAGGAAAAGAGAAAACTCAGCGGCAGAAATTACGCGGTTTCACATGCAACTTCGCAGATAAAACTAGACGGAGTGGTAAATGAAAAGGCCTGGTCTGACGCTGTGGTTATAAGGCTTCCTTATGAATGGAATCCCGGGGATAATATTCCTGCTCCGGTTGATACGGACTGCCTGGTTACATTTGATGCGAACAATTTATTTATTGCATTCAGATGTTTTGACCCGGAGCCTTCGAAGATTCGTGCCCATCTCATGGACCGTGATGCTACCGATATTCTTATCCAGGATGACCACATCTGTATAATGGTAGACCCTTTTAATGATGAACGTAGAGGATTCCAGTTCAGGGTTAACCCCCTTGGAGTTCAAGCCGATGCAAATTTCAGCGAGATGGAGGGATACGAGGATTTCTCGTGGGACGCCATATGGAATTCAGGCGGGAAAATCACTGATTGGGGATATTCAATTGAGATTGCTATACCTTTTAACCAGCTCCGTTTTCCAAAGGGGGCTGAGGTTCAAACATGGGGTTTTTCTGCTGAACGCTCTTATCCGCGAAATGTCCGCCACCGGATGACATCGCATAAACGAAGGCGGGATATTAATTGTATTTTCTGTCAGTTTAACAAAATTACAGGTTTCCAGGGGGTGAAAACCGGGTTAAACCTGGAAGTTGATCCAACTTTGATGGCTAACCGTACGGATAAAATGGACGAATTCCCTCAAGGAGCCATGGAGAATGGCAAAGTAATGGCTGATCCAGGCATTTCTGTCCGTTGGGGGGTCACTCCGAATATGATCCTGAATGCCGCAGTCAATCCCGATTTTTCCCAGATCGAGGCCGATATTGCCCAACTGGAAGTCAACACAAGATTTGCTATCAGGTATCCTGAAAAACGGCCTTTCTTCCTCGAAGGCGCCGATTTCTTTCTTACTCCCATGGAAGCTGTATTTACCCGAACTGTGGCTGACCCTGCGGGAGGACTAAAGTTTACAGGGAAGATAGGGAAAAACGCCATCGGTTTTTTTGGAGCTGTTGATAGTATAAACAACCTTCTCTTTCCTTCAAACCAGGGCTCTTTTTCAACCTCTTTGGAAGAGGATGTGACAAGCGGTGTATTCCGTTTCAGGAGGGATGTTGGGAAAAATTCCGCTCTTGGATTTCTTTATACAGGACGTGCAGCAAATGGTGACGATAACTATTACAACCATGTTATGGGTTTCGATGGATTCTTGCGGCTTTCCAGGACTAAGACACTGAGTTTCCAGTATCTTCACTCTGAAACAGATTATCCTTTGCATACGGCTTCTTCGTACAATCAGGATATAGGTGCTTTCGGGGGAGACGCCTTGAAAGTTGATTTTAACCATATGGCCGCAATTGGATTTATGCTGTTGGTTATGAGGATTTCTCACCTGGTTTCCGGGCTGACTACGGCTATATTCCGCAAGTAGATATGAGATCTGCAAACGGCCAGATTGACAGAGTGTTCTGGGGGAAAAGAGGAAGCTGGTTTAATCGGATCAGTGTGGGATTTAGCGGCTCCGTATTATATGACTATGAGGGGAAACTGACTGATGGGACATTTATGCTTAACACACTCTATGTGGGTCCATTACAGACTACGGCTTTAATTCAGATCAGCCAGGGACGACAGTTTTATGCAGGAGAGAACTATGATTTAAACTCGGGAGTACTGTTTGTAGAGATGAAGCCTATGAGTGGTTTGCGCTTTAATGTAACAGGAGTATACGGTGGGACTGTT
Organism: Candidatus Aminicenans sakinawicola JGI OTU-1; assembly: GCA_000493965.1. GTDB lineage: Bacteria > Acidobacteriota > Aminicenantia > Aminicenantales > Aminicenantaceae > Aminicenans > Aminicenans sakinawicola. The sequence goes on along the minus strand of AWNV01000006.1, from coordinate 9,672 downwards.
GATTATCAAAACGAAAGGAAAGCCAATCAATTTTATCTCGAGCCTTTTGCTGAATTCAATCTAGGACGCCATATTAATGTCAATATCATGCACACACTTCAAACTCTCAGCCTCAAAAGAGATAAGATTTTCACAGCCAATCTATCCCAAGTGCGTTTGATATATAATTTTTCCGTCCGTACTTTTATCCGCGCTATCGTACAATACATGGATCTTTCAAGAAACACTGATCTCTATCTCTTCACTGTGCTGCCGAAAACGCAGACATTCTTCACTCAATTCCTGTTTTCCTACAAGATTAACCCTCAGACAGTGCTGTTTCTGGGTTATTCTGATAATTATCTTGGCATGACGGGAATCGATGTTACCCAGACCGACAGGACATTCTTTATGAAAGTTGGATATGCCTGGACGAAATAATCAGGTTTTAATAACAGAAAATCCGAACTTTTTCCTAAACTGAAGCCGCTTCCTCTATCCCCTCTAATTGAAAAAAAGGTACCAGGCACCTTTTTTGCAGGCAACCTTTTTGGCCTCTGTTTCATCTATATATGTGAGGAAAGAAATAAATGAGCTATCCATTATCAGTATTTGTCCTTTTTGAGGGAAGAATTGGAAGAGAATATTGTGCTAGAATAGGAAAAAACAATGAGGGACAAATTATGGAAGAAGAAAAAAAGAATACCCCAGGAGAAAGATTCGGTACTGACAGCATTCTTCTCGATTTGATAAAGCGCAGCCGTGAAGGAGATTCAGAGGCTATGGAATCTATATTCGAGCGCTTCAAGACTTCAATTTTCAACCTGGCCTACCGGTATACATATAATACTGCTGCTGCCGAAGATTTACTTCAGGATATCTTTCTTAAGGTTTATACCAGATTTAAGGAACTGGATAATGATGAAGCTTTTGTAGGTTGGCTTTATCGTGTTGCTGTAAACACATGCCTCACTCATTTACGGAGCAGGAATGTGCGGCTTAGAAAAACTGTCCCGTTAAATGAGGTGGAAGGAAAGTTATCAGAAAACTCTGTGCCGGATAGAGTGGAGAACAAGCCGCTTGAGGACGCAATACAGAGCTTATCGACCAAGCTGAAAAGCATATTGCTTCTTCATGATGTTCAGGGTTTCAAACATAGAGAGATAGCTCAGATCATGAGATGCTCGGTGGGAACATCCAAATCCCAGCTTTTCAAGGCGAGGATGAAGATAAGAAAACAGCTTGAATGTAAACAAATGATGTAAGGAGGGAGAAATGAAATGTGCAAAAGCAAAAAGGTTAATTAGTGATTATATAGACGGCAGTCTGGATACGGGGCATGTCTCTTCTCTCGAGGAACATCTTGATGTATGCTCTGAATGCCAGAAATTTTTAAAAGACTTGCGGAAAATCACTGAGGACGCAAAGGAATTAAAAAAACTTTCTCCCCCCGATGAAACCTGGTCCAAGATAGAAGCAAGATTAAACACAGAAACACAACCAGTACATGTCTTGGCGCCTGGAAGATGGGAGTGGTTAAAAGCCCCGAGGCTTCGCTTTGCTTTGAGTGCCGCATTTCTATTAGTTATTGTAGTTGGGGCAGGGATTTTGGGAATTCACTCCTTGAAGCAGAGAGGAACTCTGCCTGGGGTTGACAGTAAAAACATCGCTTTTGCAAAATTGGAGGAAGCAGAGCACCATTATCAGCTGGCAATAAAGGCTCTTGGAGAGGCTGTCTCATATCAAGAAAAAAACTTTGACCAAGAAGTGGCTGAAGTCTTCCGGACAAATCTTGAGATCATAAATACGTCGATTGCTGCATGCAAACAGGCTGTACTCAGCGAGCCGGATAATGTTGAAACCCGAAATTATTTGTTGGCTGCTTACAAGGACAAGGCGGATTTGTTAACTGAAATGATTGAAGTTAAAGATATTTATTCCCATAAAAGGGAATCGGAGACAACTTTATAAATAAAAAAGGAGGTATGTTATGAAAACCAAAAAAGTTGTTAGTTCACTGGCTGCTGTAAGTTTTTTGTTTCTCATGCTTGGGTTTTATCCTGGGATATCAGCGGAAAAGGAGAAATATGAGGAAAAATTCCAGAAGACAGTCCCACTCACGAAGGATGGAAAGTTATTTTTAAGCAATATTGCAGGAGATATCGAGGTCAAAACCTGGGACAAGGCTGAAGTAAAAATAGACGCCCTTAAAATCTCAAAGGCTTCTTCTCTAGAGAAAGCAAAAGAGAATGCAGCTAAGGTTAAAATCGAGATAACAGAGGAAGGAAATACGCTCAGGATTGAGACAAAATATCCGAAGACGAGAATCAGGTCTTTGAATGTCTCTGTAAAATACTGGCTGTTCATTCCGTCCATGGCATCTGCAAATGTTAATTCGGTTAGCGGCGATCTGATCCTTGAAAAAATCGGAGGTGCTGTGAAAGCAAAAACCGTTAGCGGAGATGTGTCTCTTAAAGATATCGCCGGCACAATGAAGGCAGAATCTGTCAGCGGAGACGTGGAAGTCTTCAATGCGGACAAAGGTGCAAATTGTAGTTCTATTAGTGGAGATTTAGAAATTCACGATGTTATAGGCGATGTGGATGCAAGTTCTGTTTCGGGCGATGTTACTGTTGAAAGTATAAAGGGTTCTATCGAAGCAGAGACTGTTAGCGGGGAGATTGAATTACTGGATGTAACGGATGCAAAAGTTATAAAAGCAGAAACAGTAAGCGGTTCAGTCAAATATGTAGGAAAAATCTATGCTGATGGTAGATATTATCTGAAATCACTCAGCGGATCTATTAATATGATAATTCCTTCGGATTCGGCTTTTGACCTCGAAGCCAAGACTTTCAGCGGAGATATAGAGACAGATTTCGATATCACTGTTTCCGGGAAAATCAGCAGGAAAAAACTTAGTGGCAGCGTAAATGGAGGAGGAGCGGAAATAGTCATCAAGACTTTCAGCGGTGACGTTTATCTGAAGAAAAGTTAAGCAGAAACTTATCAGCAAAAAAAGGAGGAGAACACCTGTTCTCCTCCTTTTTTTTATCTCTTGCCTCTTGACCTGATATTATAAAGAAAGTATTATTACCTCCTAAATTTAATATTGAAAATAATGCCTTCCAGGAAAGATTTAAAGTAGTTTTGAGCCTTTTATAGAGAACGAGCTTAATTGGTTGAGATTCTAGTATGATTTTTTTATAATGAAAAAACATTTTTTATGAATAGTTCAGGTATAATAAAGAGGTGAAAAAAATGAAAAAATTATGTGTACTGATGCTTGTACTAACTTTTCTTTTTGCTGCAAATTCGACTTATGCGGCAAGTCTGTTCTCTGGTAATTTTGCTCTTACAACAGATTTTCTGATGTTGTTCGATCAAGATTACCAGGGAGAATTTTCGTATATTCTTACCTCCAAATCTACTTTTTCCGCCAGGTTGGGTTATTTTAGGCATCTTGAGGCTTCATCTGAGGAATACCAGGGAGATACAAGAAAATGGGAATTAGGAGGCAGATGGAGATATTTTATTGCGGACACGGCTCCTAACCTTTTTTTTATTGGGGTTGGATTTAATAACCGGCCTGAGGTTAATACTGTAACTCCTTTAGGAGAAGTGGGACTTAATTTGTGTTTAAAGCCTTTGATAGTGGGAGTAGTAGGATTTGCAGGGTATCAATGGCACTGGAAAAATTCCGATGCAAACAAGTGGGTTAACGGAGTTGAATTAAGAGCAGGTATTTGCTTTTAAGTTGAATAAATAAGAATTTTCTTGCCTGGAAGAACCTGGATTTTACCGTCAAGTACAGGTAGGCAAACGCAATGAAAATGATTGTCCATGGGCCCCATAGAAGTTTATCTGTTTGAGTAACTGAATCAAGAATTTTTTCCAGCAATTGAATTGTCCCTGGTTTTCTGCCTTATTATACAATAATTCAAATTTAGAGTAACAGGTTATATTCCAAGTAGTATTCAATTTTTGACTTTAGGATTTTTATTATGATATAAGCTCTTATTCTGGTGCAGAGAAAAATAATGATAAAAGCATATGAGAAATTGTGGATAAGTAAAAAAGTAAGGCTGCTCATATTGATTTTTGCACTTTTCCTTACAGGAATATTTGCGGCTGCAAAAGAACATCTGCCGCCGCTCATACCGTATAAAACGGATACTCCTCCGGTGATCGATGGAATATTGAATGACCCTGTGTGGCAGAAGGCTCCACATGAGACAGGTTTTAAGACATATTATCCTGATTACGGTATAGAAATGGTCGAGAACACAGTGGTCTATTATGCTTATGACATGGAGAATCTTTATTTCGCGTACAGATGTTTTGACAGCCAGCCGGACAAGATAAAAGCTTCGGTAACAAACCGGGATAATATAACCAGTGATGACTGGATTTGCGTCAACCTGGATTCCTTTAACGACCAGCAGTCTCTCTATGTCTTCTACTGTAATCCAATGGGTATTCAGGGAGACTCCAGATTTGAGGGTGGGCAGGAAGATTACAGTGTCGATGTTGTATGGTACAGCGAAGGACGGATAGATGACATGGGATATTCTATTGAACTTAAAATCCCTTTAAAGAGCATCCGTTTTTCTTATAAAGAGGTAGTAGAGATGGGAGTAATTTTTGAACGAAAGATAAGCCGCCTCTCTGAAGCCGGGACATTTCCTTCGCTGGACCCTGCACAAGGCCCGAATTTTTTAACCCAGACGAGGCCCCTCATTTTTCGCGGTTTAAAACACTATACTCTTCTTGAAGTGCTTCCTGCAGTAACTTACAGCCAGAAAAGCTTAATGGATGCAGGAAAATTGTCGCCGGCTGGAGGAATAGGCGATCTCAGCTTAACCGCTAAGTACGGCATCACGTCTAATTTAATTCTTGATGGAACTTATAACCCTGACTTCAGTCAGGTTGAATCAGACGCAGGACAGATTGACTTCAATCAGCGTTATGCCCTCTTTTATCCTGAAAAAAGGCCATTTTTCCTGGAAGGCCTGGAGAAATTTAATTACGGCGGTTATTATTCTGGAGACCCCCTGGGGGAAATAGTACATACAAGGATTATAGTCAATCCCTTAATCGGGTTGAAATTAAACGGCAGAATCGGGAATAAAAATACGTTAGCCATGATATATGCAATGGATGAGCTTCCAGAGGAAGAAGAGGGTGATTATGCTCATTTTTCAATTTTTCGTTATAAACGGGCATTGGAAAATGACGGCTTTATCGGAGGGTTCTATACGGGAAGAGAACGAGTAAATGGATTTAACAGGGTATTCGGGCTGGACGGCCAGCTAAGATTAAATCCGTCAAGCCTCTTCGGGTATCATATTTTCGAGTCCCAGAGCAAATTGAGCGAGGAATCTCCGGGAAGTGACGGGTATGCATTAGGGCTTCACTATCTCTACAATACAAGAGACATGATTATGGCGTTTGGACTTCAGGATATTGCAGAAGATTTCCGTACTGAGGCAGGATATATTACACGGACAGGTATTACCAGGTTCAGGGCAGGACTGTTACGGATGTTTTATCCGAATTCAAAGATTATCCGGAGAATTGACCCAATGGTCCACAGCGTGCAGATAAGAGACAAGTTAAGCGGTCTTTATGAAACATATGATTCTTTTGACCTGAGGCTGCTTTTTCCTAGAGATACATTTGTTCTATTTGGCGGCCGCTATGCTACAGAGGTTTTTTTGGATGAAAGGTTTAAAACAAGCGGTGCAAGGGTTATTGTCGGCAGCCAGTTCACAAAGCAATTTTTTTTCAACCTGACTTATAATTACGGAAAAAAAATTCGCTATACAGCTGACCCATACCAGGGGAGTGGGAATGATGCTTCCGCTGTTGTGACCTACCTGCCATTTAAGAAGCTTCATCTGAACTTGAGTTTGATATATTCCGATTTTTATCGCGATTCCGATTCTGCAAAAGAGTACGACTATATGATTATAAGAAGCGGAAATACATTTCAGATGAACAAATATATCTTTTTCAGAGGAATCGTTGAATACAATTCCTTCCGGAAACGGTTGATGACCGATTTTCTTATTTCCTTTACATATATTCCCGGGACAGTTATCCACGTCGGCTACGGTTCTCTCTATGAGAAAATTGAATGGATGGGAGGCGAATATAGAAGTTCCGATAGGTTTCTTGAGACCGAGAGGGGTTTTTTCTTTAAAGCATCTTTTCTGTGGAGATTGTAGAGTTTAAACCTCGAATTCAATGTGGATATTCTCCGGCAAGGGCTTTGACGTTTGAAATTTTCACCTCTCTATTATATTATCCACTTCTCCACAAAGATGAAACAAACCTCAAATCAATTTATTTAAAACGGAGAGACATATGAAATTCAAGAAAGGTGTTGTTGCTCGCATTCTTATATATGCAATCATCATTTCCGGACTTTTTATAGATATCTCCTGTAAAAAAACCACTTCATCTAAACTTCAATTTGAAATTTCTTTTTCTTTAGAAGCCCATTCAGAACCTGTAACGGGCCGTGTGTACGTCATGATTTCAAAAAATGAGAGAAGGGAGCCCAGGTTTCAGGTGGGACGTGGTGTGCCGTTCTTTGGAAAGGATATCAAAGATTTAAAGCCTGAAGAGGGAGTTATAATTGATGAAGATGTCTTCGGATATCCTTTGGAAAGTATAAAAGATCTCCCGCCTGGAGAATATTATGTACAGGGCTTTGTAAATATTTACACCGAGTTTAAACGATCGGACGGATATACAATCTGGACGCATAATGACCAATGGGAGGGGCAGAGGTGGAACATATCACCAGGCAATATTTACAGCGAAGTGAAGAAAATTAAACTTGACCCGTCAGCAGGAAAAACTATAAAGATAATCTGCGATGATGTTGTCCCGCCGGTAATAATCCCTCCCGATACAAAATGGGTCAAACGCATAAAATTCCAGAGCAAGATTCTGACCGAATTCTGGGGCCAGCCTATCTTTTTGGGGGCTGTTATCCTGCTGCCTGAAGGATATGACAGTAGTCCTGACATGTATTACCCTGCAAATTATGTTCAGGGCCATTTTTCTCTGAGAGCCCCCTATGGTTTCAGTTCTGAAGAGCCGGGCAGGAATAACCCATGGCTGAAGAGGGGGAATGATTTTTTCAAATACTGGACATCGGACGCTTGTCCCAGGATGATAGCAGTAACCTTTCAACATCCATGCCCGTATTATGATGATTCTTATGCTGTTAATTCGGAGAATGTTGGGCCTTACGGGGATGCAATAATAGAAGAGCTTATTCTTTATCTGGAAGAACATTTCCGGATTATCTGGAGGCCGTATGCAAGGGTATTGTCCGGAGGTTCTACGGGCGGATGGGAGTCATTTGCCCTTCAGGTATTTCATCCCGATTTTTTTGGAGGCACGTGGTCTCTTTGTCCGGACCCTCTTGATTTCAGGTACTTTCAGTGTATTGATATCTATAAGGATAAAAATGCCTTCTTTAAGGAATCGGGCTGGATTAGAGTCCCTACGGCAAGTAACCGCAGTCCGGATGGAATTGTCAGGTTAACTTCTAAACAGAGGAATCACATGGAGCTTGTCATGGGGACCAGAAACCGCTCAGGAGAGCAGATCGATATATTTGAAGCTGTTTTTGGGCCAGTTAGTCCGGATGGATATGTTAAGCCGCTTTTTAATAAAAAAACTGGCGGGATCGATCCTTCTGTTGCTGAATACTGGAAAGAACATTTTGATCTCCGCTATTATCTTGAGAAAAACTGGTCATGGCTCGGGCCTAAGCTTGTAGGGAAACTTCATGTCTATGTGGGAGATATGGATACTTTTTATTTAAACAATGCTGTTCGATTGCTTGAGAATTTTCTCGAAAAAACAAAGCATCCATATTATGAAGGTGTTGTTGAATATGGAGACGGAAAACCTCACTGCTGGGGTCCTAGAGGGCCTGAACTAATAGAATTAATGGCAAAACATGTTATTAAAAATTCGCCCGATAAGAAGCTTACTGTTGTAAAGAATAAACAGCATTAGACATGGAAACTCAGAATTCAGCATTTCGAATGAAATCGTCAGGCGAGGAGACCTTCTCCATTGTGATGTCGGAAAAGATTTGACTTCTAATTTTCCCCGTGCTATAGATTTTTATCTCTATCTTTGGTTAGGATGTGGAGGAGTAAATCCAGTCAAATAAGGGGGGATGATGTCAGGAAAAAAGATTGAAAGAAGAGATTTTTTAAAGTCATTATTGGTTGGGGTGCCGGCACTGGCTCTAGAGTGGAGCTCTTTTCCAAGAGGAAAGCCCACAGGATTGGAAGATGAAAATGCATTTGATGCAGTCATCATTGGATCTGGCCTTGGAGGATTGAGTTGTGCAGCCGCTTTTGCAAGGCAGGGATTTAAACCTTTAGTTCTGGAGCAGCATTATCAGGCTGGCGGGTATGCAACTACATTCAAACGGCGTGGAGGGTTTGTTTTCGATGTGTCTCTGCATTCAACAACTATCGGAGAAAGAAATGGAATTCACAATCTCATTCCGGGCTTTCCTGAAATTAAAGATGTGGAATTTATCCCTTATAAGCACCTTTACCGAGTAATTTATCCTGATTATGATTTAAATGTGCCTGCAAAAAATCTTAAAGGTTATATTGCAAAAGTTTCGGAAATCTTTCCGGATGAAAAGCAGGGGATTGAAGGATTATTTGAGGACATGATGGGGTTAACAGGTGATATTAACAAGTATTCCAGCGCAGAGGGCAGTATAGATATGACCCGTTTCCCTTCCGAATTTCCTTATTTATTCAAGTGTTTCAATAAAACCTGGGGGGATTTAGTAAATATGTGGATCAATAATCCCAAACTGAGAACTATTGTTTCGTCTCTTTGGGGTTATTATGGACTTCCTCCTTCCAAACTTGCCTGTATTTATTATGTCCTTCCAACGATGGGATACCTTCAGGAAGGCGGGTGTTATCCATTGGGCAGATCCCAGAAAATAAGCAGCAGCATGGTTAAATTTATAGAAGAACGTGGGGGTAAAGTTATGCTTCAGACCAGAGTGGAAAAGATTTTAATAGAAGGCCATTCTGCATATGGAGTAAAAGTCGAAGGCGGAAAAGAATACACAGGGAAAGTCGTGGTATCGAATGCCAACACATATGATACTTTTCATAACATGATGAATGAGGAAGAGCATCTGAAGAGTTATCTGGCAAGAATGGATAGTTTTACAGCCAGTCTTTCGTCTTTTCAGGTATTTCTCGGATTGAATAAAGACCTGATTGGTGAAATCGGGATTAAAGATGCTGAGATCTTTTATGAAACCGGATATGATATAGAAGCAGATTATAAAGCCAATCTAAAAGCAGATGTGGAAAAGGCCGGCTTTGGTCTTATGCTTTACGACAATGTCTATAAAGGATATTCTCCTGAGGGAAAAAATACTGTCAATATTCTGACGCTCCAGGGATTTGAGCACTGGAGAAAATATGAGGCTGATTACTGGAAAGGAAATAAGGCAGAGTATTTTGCGGAAAAGGAACGGATGGCCGATGTCTTGATAAAACGGGTGGAGAAAACGTTGCTTCCCGGGCTTTCGAAGGCTGTTGAGGTTAAGGAAATTGGCACACCTTTGACGAATGTCCGGTTTACCGGTAATTATCGCGGAGCAATATATGGATGGGA
>AWNV01000005.1 GCA_000493965.1 Candidatus Aminicenans sakinawicola JGI OTU-1 | reverse complement strand
TTGATGATATCTGCTTATCAGCATGATTTTTCGCAAGCTTAAGATATTTGCTTTCTTTGTTAAATTAAATTTTATTCTTATTATCGGCATTCTTTACCTTACAGGCGAGCCGATCTTACTGCATCTGCTTCGTTACAGCACATTCGTGGTGAAGGACCACAACTTCATGCGCTGTGCCTCACATCTGCAGCAAGCTTGGCTCGTGAATAATCCAACCTAGATTATTCTTGATCCTTTTCTCTTGAAGAAGTAAAAGTTTTCCAGCTTTTTGCGAGCCGCTGGAGTTCCTCATCAACAAGGTAATTTACCGTGCCCTCTTCAAATATTCCGTCTTTTTTTCTTTTTCCTGCTTCAGTACCTGTTAGAATCTCAATACCCTCATCAATAGTTTTGACAGGATAGATGTGGAATTTTCCTTGTTCTACGGCTTTTATTACATTTTTTTTAAGCATGAGATTCTGGATGTTTTGATGAGGAATAATTACCCCCTGGATTCCTGTCAGGCCTTTTGCCTTGCATACTTTAAAAAACCCTTCAATTTTTTCGTTTACTCCTCCAATAGGCTGAATCTCTCCTTTCTGGTTGAGAGATCCTGTTACAGCAATGTCCTGTCTCAAAGGCAGTTTAGAAAGACTTGAAAGAATAGCGTAGACCTCTGTGGATGAAGCACTGTCTCCATCTACTCCGGAGTAAGACTGTTCGAAAGCAATGCTTGCGGAAAGAGAAAATGGTCTATTTTGGGCATATTTTCCTCTGAGGAAGCCTCCCAGGATAAGAACTCCTTTGTTGTGTGTACGGCCGCTCATGTCTGCTTCCCTCTCGATGTTTATGACCCCTGCGCGTCCAACTGCTGTTGTTGCTGTGATACGTGTGGGCTTTCCGAATGAAAATCCTCCGGTAAAATAAACAGAAAGTCCGTTTACCTGTCCTACGACACGGCCTTTTGTGTCTATCATAATGCTTCCGTCTTCGATCATCTCCTGGATTTGATTTTCAATAAGGCTTACACGTTCGAAACTCTCTTCAATGGCTCTTTCCACATGCTTGCGGCTTATCAGCTTTTTTTTGTCTCTATTTGCCCAATAATTGGCTTCTCGAATGATGTCAGCAATGTTATGGAATCGTGTTGACAGTTTTTTTTGTCTTCCTGCAAGCCTTGTACAGTACTCAATAATTGCAACGATGCCGTTTCTGTCTAGAGGATACAATTTGTCTTCCTCGGTTATTTTTTTTATGAAGGTTACGTATTCGAGGATAGTTTTGTTATCTTTATTTGTTTCTGAATTGAATTCAGCTTTAATCTTGAAGATTTTCTTAAACTCTTCATCCATAACATATAGATAATTATAAATATAGGCGGCTCCTATTATGACTACTTTTACATTGATTTTGATGGGTTGAGGTTTAAGCCGACTAGTTGTGACAAAATACATTGACATGTAATTTTGAATTTCAAGGCTTTTATTTCTCAAAGTCCTTTTAAGAGTTTGCCATACTCCCTGCTCAGTAATAGCATCCAGGGCGTTCATGACCAGATATCCTCCGTTGGCTTTGAGGAAAGAGCCGGCCTTTATTTTTGTGAAGTCTGTTTGGAGCAGCCCGAGACGATTCATAGTTGACTCGATGGATCCAAAAAGGTTGATATAGTTTGGATTTGTTTCTATTACAACTGGAGCACCCTTTTGATCAGAGTTGTCGATGAGAAGGTTAACCTTATATTCAAGAAATGGATCGAGACTTACTTTTTCCATCATTTCCTTTGTGTCTGTTTTGAAAAGCTCGATATTTTTGGAAAGATTTGTCTCCACATCATCAAGATAATTGGATATTTTTGGATATTTGAATTTGGCTCTTATGTCGGAAATGGCTCCACGGATTACAGGGATCAGAGATTCCTCATCCCATTGTTTCAGTAATTGGTGAGTCTTTTCATCAGTCTCTTTTATCTGTTTGAAGATTTCTTCGAGTTTATCCGCCAGTTTGTCGTATTTCGTCTTTAGTTCTTCCAGAAGTTTTTTCGGGAACTTTTTTTCCCTTACTAAAGCTTCCAGTTTATTAAATGGAGTGGGCTTTCCTTTTATTATTGGGACAAGATCAGGCTTGAGATAAGGCCCCATCTGTACCTGAATGACTGAGAATCCTTCTTTTATGACTTTTTCTTGAAAATTATCAAATATTGCCTTTTGCTTTTTCCCCTGGTTCTCGATGATACTATCTCTTTTTTCTGAATAGTACTTACTCTTTAACATTTCTGGGATATTAGTTTTTAGCATTTCTATTAAACGTCTCATTGCTTCTCTGAAGAGCTTCCCTTTACCGGCAGGAAGAGTTATAAGTGTAGGTTCATCAGGAGTTTTGAAATTGTTGACATATAAAAGATCATCGGGAGTTTCTTTTTCCTTATCGAGTTTTTCTAAAAGCTGCTTTATTGTAGTAGTCCGTCCTGTTCCTACCATTCCTGTAATAAAAATATTAAACCCACGGCTCTTGATATCTAATCCTGTCTGGATCGCTTTGAGTGCTTCTTCTTGACCAATGATTCCTTCACACACCTTACATTTATCGCTAGTGTCATAGGGGATCTTTTCAATATCTAATTTCCATGTGAGTTTCTCCGGTGGCATTTCTTTAAAATGATCTGCTTTTCTCATATTAGTATTCTCCTTTGCTTCCCAAAGTATTAGTATAATTAATTTTTATCATAAAAAGTTGAGGCTGGCAAGAAAGCTAATGTTAAGAGTCCTTATAATTTTTATCATTTTTTTCTATTCTTGCCTGGTTTAATATTTGAGCTTTATTTTTTTATCTGATAGAATAAAGAAAATTTTGGAGGGCATAAGAGTGAAAGATATTCAGATAGAGAAAGTAAAAACAAAAAAAGACATAAAACAATTTATTCTGTTTCCATGGAAAGTTTATAAAGATGATTCAAATTGGGTCCCCCCTCTAATCATGGATCTTAAAGAGAGAATTAATAAGAAAAAGAATCCCTTTTTTGAGCATGCAGATAAAGAGCTTTATTTGGCACGAAACGATGGTGAAATAACAGGAAGGATTGCTGCTATAATCGATGAAAATCACAATTCATTTCATAATGAGAAAGTTGTTTTTTTTGGCCTTTATGAGAGTTTTAATGACTTAGAAACAGCAAAATGCCTCTTGGATGAAGTGGCCAATTGGGGGAAGGAAAGAGGGATGGAGATTCTAAGAGGCCCTATGAATCTTTCCATGAACGATGAATGTGCATTTCTGCTTGAGGGTTTTGATTCTCCCCCTGTTATTATGATGACATATAACCCTCCATATTATTTGGAATTAATGGAAAAATGTGGGTTGGTGAAGGCAAAGGACTTGTATGCTTTTTTCATGAAAAGTGACCATAAAACGGCTGAAAAGGTCAATACAATTGTTGAGGATATCAAGAAAAAAACCACTGTTACCTTGAGAACTGTTGACATGAAAAACCTTAAAAGCGAGGCTGAAAAGATAAAATATGTATATAATCATGGATGGGAAAGGAATTGGGGTTTTGTTCCATGGACCGATAAAGAGATGGATCATATGACAAAGAATCTCAAACTGATGGCTGATCCGAATATTGTGATAATAGCAGAAGATAAAGGCAAACCTGTGGGTTTTGCTTTTGGTTTGCCGAATTTCAATGAAGTAATAAAAAGAATGAATGGGAGGCTTACTCCTCTGTCAATCATCAAATTTCTCATTTACCGAAGAAAAATCAAGGGGGTTCGTGCCTTAGTTTTCGGACTCATTAAGGAATATCGACAAACAGGACTGAGTTACCTGCTCTATTCAAAGCTGGCAGAGAATGGGATTGCAAGGGGATATGAGTGGTGTGAGATGTCATGGCAATTAGAAGACAACGAGGCAGTCAATCGGTTTGTCACTTCTATTGGAGGAAAGGTCTACAAGAAATACCGAATATTCGAGAAAAGAGTTTCTTGAGAGTTGCTACTCAAACTTTTATAATATTAGAGTCAGAATAGTAAGAGGAGCCAATTAGCATAAAGGTTCATTTTTTCTATTCCGGACACTGAAAAATGCAATTTTGTGAGGATGTGAAGACAAACTTATAAGGAAAATTGAGGGAGAGAAATATGGAAATTTATCATGGAAAGCTTCAGGCAAAAGGCTTTAAGATCGGAATCGTTTTAAGCCGATTTAATCAATTTATTTCTGAAAGATTGTTAGATGGAGCAATTGATGCACTCAATAAGTTAGGTGCCGAAGACAAGGATATATCTATATATAAGGTTCCGGGTTCTTTTGAAATTCCTTTAGTAGTGAAAAAGCTTGCCAGGGCAAAAAAAGTTGACGGTATTGTTTGTCTGGGGGCCCTTATCAGAGGTGACACACCACACTTCGATTTTTTAAGCGCAGAAGTAACCAAAGGATTAGCACAAATCTCTATGGAAGAGGAAGTGGCTGTATCTTTTGGAATACTAACAGTTGATACTATTGAACAGGGAATAGAACGAGCCGGCACAAAGTTAGGAAATAAAGGTTATGATGCTGTTTTTGCTCTCATTGAGACACTGAACTTGCTCAGGGAAGCTGGTCTTAAATAGGGCTGAATTACTTACCCTGAATAATTAAAGTTACATGGGGAAGAGGAGAAAATCTCGGGAGTATACATTACAGGTTCTTTTTCAGATAGAATTTAATAACTCAAAGCCTGAAAAAATACAGGAACAATACTGGAAGAACAAAAAAGTACCTGAAGAAATAAAGAAATACAGTGTCTGGCTGTTAAATGGTGTAATTTCTTACAGGGAGAAAATCGATGACATCATTCAATCTGTATCAGAAAATTGGCGTGTATCCCGTATGGCTGTGGTGGATCGCAATATCTTGCGCATAGCTGTTCTTGAACTTTTTTTTGGAGAGAATCTTGCACCGGCTATTGTGATTAATGAAGCAATCGAAATAGCTAAGAAATTCAGCAGTGAGAAGTCTGCTGCTTTTATTAACGGCATTTTAGATGCATTGAGAAAAGAATCAGATAAAATAAAAGTATCTTTGAAGGAAGAGAAAAATGGTTGATAAAAAGGATTCTGCTAATAAAATGACGTTAAATGAAGAGATGAAATCTGAAAAAAGCGATCAGGAAATAGCCCGTGAGAATAAAATGGAAAAACTTTCTAGGGAAGGGATTGAGCTTTTTCCACACAGAGTAGAAATAACGCATTCTGTTTTTGATATTGTTTCAGGGTTTTCTTCATTTTCTAATGAGGAACTCGAAGAGAAGAAGGTAGATGTGTTTGTACCGGGAAGGATTATTTCTATTCGTAAGATGGGGCGGGCAATCTTTTTTCACATTGCCGACAGCCGTACCAAAGTTCAAGCATATCTGCGTGAAGATAAAGTGGGCAAGAAATATTTCACTCTATTTTCCCTTATTGATATTGGAGACATTATTGCTGTCAAAGGAATTGTATTCAAAACAAGAACCGGGGAACTGACCGTTTTAGCTGATTCGTTTACATTTTTGGCAAAATGTCTTCATCCTCTTCCGGAAAAATGGCATGGCTTGCAGGATATAGAACTTCGTTATAGAAAGAGACATATTGATTTAATTGTAAATCCCGAAGAAAGAGAAGTTTTTAGGTTAAGAAGCACATTGATCGCACACATTAGAAAGTTTTTTGATCAAAGGGGATATATTGAAGTCGAAACCCCTATGATGCACAGTATTCCTGGAGGTGCTTTGGCAAAGCCTTTTAAAACGTTCCACAATGCATTGGGAATAGAACTTTATTTAAGAATAGCCCCCGAGCTGTACTTAAAAAGGTTGACTGTTGGTGGATTTGAGAAGGTCTATGAGATAAATCGAAATTTCAGGAATGAAGGAATCTCTTCTGAGCACAATCCTGAATTTACAATGCTGGAGTTTTATGAGGCATATAAAGACTATAATGATATGATGGAATTGACAGAAGAGCTTATCAATTATTTAAGTTTAACTGTTTTGGGCACGGAAGAACTAACATTTGGAGAGGAAAAGATATCTCTGAAAAGACCTTGGAAAAGGATAAAATTTATTGAGGCATTGGTTTACTACAGCGGCCTTTCTCCTAGGAAGTTCGATGATAAAACGGGAATCATTGAGTTTGCTTCAAACCTTGCATCAAATAAAGTGCCTCTTTCTTATGGGAAAGCCTTGGATGTTATTTTTGATAAATATGTGAAGCATAATCTTATTCAGCCGACATTTGTGATGGATTACCCGAGGGAAATCTCTCCGTTGGCAAAGACATCGAGAGAGAACCCAGAGGAAGTAGAACGCTTTGAACTTGTAATGGGCGGCATGGAGATTGCCAATGCATTCAGTGAGTTAACTGATCCCAAAGAGCAGGGGAAAAGGTTTAAACAGCAAGCAGCGGAGAGGGAAAAGGGGGATGAAGAGTCTCATATGATAGATGCGGATTATATAAATGCCCTAGAATATGGGCTTCCTCCAACAGGTGGAGAAGGGATTGGCATTGACCGCTTGGTAATGCTTTTTGCCAACCGGAAATCCATAAGGGAAGTCATCCTATTTCCGCTTCTACGGCCGAAATAATCACTGTATAAAAATTTTAAATTGTCGGTAGCCTTTAATATTTTATTCTTGACTCTTCAGTCTTATCTGTTTAGTCTTTACGATAATTATGAGTTATGAATTTTTTGTTGCTAAGCGTTACCTGACCGCAAAAAGAAAACAGGCTTTTATTTCTGTTATCACTTTTATTTCCATTTTAGGAATAACTATTGGAGTAATGGCACTTGTCATTGCCATTGCCCTGATCACAGGTTTTCAAGCTGATGTTCAAGATAAAATTCTTGGTTCGACTTCTCATATAATGGTTTCTGATTTTTCAGGTGAGGGATTGAAGGATTATGATCAACTTATATCTAGGATAAAAACAATAAAAGGAGTATCGAGTGCCACTCCTGTTGTTTATGATACAGTCCTTCTGAGTGGCCCATATAAGAATTCCGGAGCAATACTTAGAGGAATTGTTTTTGACCTGGAAAAAGAGTCGTCACCCTGGCTTAAAGAATTAGAACAGGGACATATACCTTTGACAGATACTAAAAGAGAGGGGATTCTTCTTGGCCGCAATATAGCTGTTGCTTTGGGAGCGGGAATTGGGGATTTGGTGACTGTGTTGACTTCTTCTTCTCGGTTATCTCCTGTGGGGCTTATTCCTAAAAGGAAAAAATTCATGGTGGCAGGGATTTTTCATTCCGGGCTATATGAATTTGACTCATCTACAGCCTTGATCTCTTTAGAAGCAGCACAGGGTTTGTTTGGACTCGATAATAGAGTAAGTATGATCCATGTAAATATTGAAGATATTTTTAAAGCGCCAGAAATTAGTGTCAGGATCAGGGAAGTTTTGCCGCCAGAAACTTATACTACAACCTGGATGGAATTGAACAAATCCCTTTTCTCAGCTTTGAAACTTCAGAAACTTATACTACAAGGTTTGATATTTTTAAAGCGCCAGAAATTAGTGTCAGGATCAGGGAAGTTTTGCCGCCAGAAACTTATACTACAACCTGGATGGAATTGAACAAATCCCTTTTCTCAGCTTTGAAACTTGAGAAAAAACTTATGTTTTTCACCATCACTCTTATTATACTTGTCGCGGCCTTGAATATTATTGCGACACTCATTTTAATGGTAATGGAAAAGACAAAAGACATAGGTATTCTTATTGCCATGGGAGCAACATCTCAGAGTATAAGGAAGATATTTTTCCTTCAGGGCGCCATGATAGGGTTGATTGGGACAGCTGTAGGCAGTGCCTTAGGCTTGATTTGGTGTTGGCTGGCAAATACATTTGAGATTATTAAAGTTCCTGTGGATATTTATCAGATTGCCTTTGTTCCTTTTCATATTAAACTTTTGGATTTGTCAATAATAATAGGAGTGTCCCTTTTGATTAGTTTTTTTTCAACTCTCTTTCCTTCCCAGAGAGCATCGAGGATAGACCCTGTAAAGGCATTAAAGTATGAGTAGTATATTAAGAGCTGAAAATCTATGCAAAGATTATCCTTTGCCAGAGGGGACTTTGCGTGTATTTGACGGATTAAACTTTGAATTGGAGAGAGGCGATCTTGTTGCGATCATGGGCGTTTCAGGAGTCGGGAAGACAACGCTCCTTAACTTATTTGGATCCCTTGACAGGCCGACTGGGGGTCGAATTTTTCTAGAGGAAAAAAATATTCTCGAAGGAAGTGAAAAAGAAAAAGCTGAAATGAGGAACATGAAAATTGGCTTTATTTTTCAGTTTTATCATCTTTTGCCTGAGTTTACAACGTTAGAAAATGTAAAATTTCCCCTTCTGATTAGAGGAATTGAAGGCAAAGAAGCTCAGAAGAAATCCGCTGAGGTTCTCAGGGAGGTTTCTTTAGAGGAAAAAATGCTGATCAGACCATGCCAGCTTTCCGGTGGAGAGCAGCAGCGTGTGGCTATTGCCAGAGCCCTGGTCAATGAACCGAAATTGTTACTGGCAGATGAGCCAACAGGAAATCTTGACTGGAAAACAGGGAAGAAAATTTTAGAGCTTATTCAGAACCTTCACCAGAAGAAAGGTTTATCCTCTATAATTGTTACCCATAACGAGAAAGTTGCTAGATTCTGCCATAGAACCTATCTTATGGAAAACGGAAGAATGGAACTTTTATCCTGGCTGTGAAGTTAAAAATAATGTAAAGAAGTAATATTCATTATTTAGCCTGAATTATTTTAAAAGTACAGATAATATGAAACAGCTAAATAACGGCATAAAAGAAAATAATGACAGAGTTCATTATTTTGAAAAATAGTGGTTATTATGGTATAAGGAAGAAGAAAATGAAGAATTTTATATTTGCATTAATTTTTATCTGTTTGCCTCTTTTTCTTTCTGGCCAGGAAATCGTGGAGAAGATAGAAATTGAGGGAAATGACCATGTGACGCGGGATACAATGCTTTATTATCTTTCTTCAAGAGAAGGAGACTACTACAATGAGGAGTTGCTGAGAAGAGATTTTAAAATTTTATGGTCAACAGGATTTTTTTTCTAATATCAAAATAGAGGAAAAAGAAGGAAAAAAAGGAAAGATTGTAAAAATAATCGTAGAAGAGAATCCTATTATCAAAGATATTGTCTATAAGACAGGGAAAAAATTAAAAGAAGATGACATAGTTAAGAAGTTAAAGGAGGAAAACGAATACATACTCCCTTATTCTTACTACAGTCCATCTAAAATCCAAAGAATAGAGGAAACGATCAAGGAATTGCTGGTAGAAAAAGGCCTTACTGCTGGGCAGGTAAAAACTGAACTAAATAAGAGTGGGAAGAATGAAATAGGAGTTGTATTTCATATTAATGAGGGGCCGAAAGTCAGAGTGGGTGAGATTGTCTTTGAAGGGAAGGTCAAGTTGAGGGATAGTATTCTAAGAAGCTCAATAAAAGAAAACAAAGAACATGGTGTTATTTCGTGGGTATTAGGGAAGGATTCGTTTAAGCAAAATAAACTCAGCGAAGATTTAGAAAATTTAAGGAAGAAATATCAAGAGTTTGGATATATGGAGGCTGTGATTGGTGAGCCCAGGATAGAAAACCTTACAAAGAAATCTATTTTTTTCCGGAAGCAACAGATGAAAAGGATCGTAATACCAGTCAATGCTGGATATCGTTACTTTGTTGGGGATATTAATGTTGAGGGAAATAAAATCTTCAACTCGAAATACTTAATCTCGCTTGTTCACTACAATAAAGGTGATGTTTACAATACTAAAGTAAGAGAAAAAGCGGTTGAAGACATTTCAGAGCTATACAGGAATTTCGGCTATCTATATTCCCAGGTAATGCCAGTAGAAAATCTTGACCCTAAGAGAAAGCGTGTCAATGTAACATTTAATATTTATGAAGGCGAGATTGTATATCTTAATAGGCTTGAATTTGAGGGAAATATATATACAAAAGACAAGGTTATCAGACGCGAAATGCTTATAAGAGAAGGGGCCAGATTTAGTCTTGCCTTGTTTAAAGACAGCCTCTTGAGGATGAAGCAGCTTGGATTGGTTGAGATTGATAAAGAACCGGAGTGGAAACAGAATCCTGAGGACCCCACCCAGATGGATGTTAATATTAGAGTGAGTGAACTTCAAAGAAATAATATTCAGTTTACTGCAGGATATAGTGGTTATCAGGGAACTTTTGTAGCTTTAAGTTACGGTACTGTTAATTTTTTAGGAGCGGGAGAAAAATTAGACCTTACACTTCAGTATGGAAAAAGAATGAAGAACTATTCGTTTGGGTTTACTGAACCTTACTTTCTTGATCTGCCAATAAGTCTCGGTTTTACTATTTTTAACCGTTTTAATATTTATCCCGGCCTGTATGACCAGAAATCAAAGGGGGTTGACTTTCATGTCGGATCCAGAATTAAGGGATACTGGAGAGGAAGTCTTTCTTATAACTACCAATTAATGACCCTTACTGAACCTTCAGAAGAAGAATATCTTGGTTATTATGATTATTATGGAGGATCTGGGGGTTATGGTGGTAGCTATAATCCTTACTATTACGGTGGAATGTATGGCTTTGGAAAGTATAATGTAAGCAGCATTTCTCCGACTTTATATCGAAACACTGTAGACAGCCCTTTAACACCATCCAGAGGCTCTTTGTATTTGGTCTCATGCAAGTTTGCCGGAGGGATTCTTGGAGGGGATGTTGACTTGATTAAGCCCCGTTTTGAGTGGTCTTTATTCAAGCCAATTATTAAGAACCATTCACTCGGATTCCATATGGAGTATCAGTTCAATAAACATTTTGGCGATGCTGAAATTCCCTACTGGGAAAGAATGCCGATAATAAGAATAAAATTTAATTTAACAAAGAAAGCAAATATCTTAAGCTTGCGAAAAATCATGCTGATAAGCAGATATCATCAATGTTAAATAAAGATATCGGCATTCTTTATGAATAATTCAGGCTAGGCTGGGTGATTAAATTTACAAGCCCACTTTTATTTTGAGCCTTGAAACTTCTACAGAATTCAGATAGCGCCAATGCCCTTTCTTCAGTTTATCTATAGACAAACCTGCAAACTTTATCCTCCGGAGTTTCAAGACCCTGTGGTCGATAGTCTCAAAAAGCCTTCTGACTTCCCTCTTTCTGCCCTCATGGATCTCGATTCTGAATTGAGAGTTTTTCGAATCAGCTGCGATTTGAGTGATTTTTACTGGAGCCGTCCTTTTCCTGTCAAGATAAATCCCTTTTTCTAATCTCAAAAGGCCGGAATGGTCAGGCTTGCCTTTCACTTTCACCATATATACTTTTTTTATCTCATATTTTGGGTGCATTAAACGATAAGCCATTTCTCCATCGTTTGTTAAAAGCAGAAGCCCTTCTGTTTCAAAATCCAATCGGCCCACAGGAAAGACTCTTCTTCCAAGAGATGGAAGCAGGTCCATGATTGTAGGCCTTTGGAAGGGATCCTTCATAGTGACAAGATAACCGGACGGCTTATTCAGAAGCAAATATTTAAAACCCTTATCCTCCTTGACTATTTTTCCATTAACCTCTACTTTGTCTTCTTCCGTGTCTATCTTGTAGCCTAATATCTGGATAGCTTCGCCATTGACTTTGACTTTTCCTGCAGCAATCATTTTATCTGCCTCCCTTCTTGAGGCAATCCCGCAATGAGAGAGAAATTTATTTAATCTAACCTGCATTATTCACAAAACCGCCTAAACCATAAAAAAATTAAAAATAGATGTTAAATCCCCCTGCAATCGTAAAATCTCCTAATTTTAGATCTCTTTCATCAATATTCACTTTAACTTGATTGTACTTACCCTCAGCAAGAAGAGAAAATTTATTCCCCAAGTGTAATTCCATGCCCAATCCAAAATTGAATCCTTTATCCTTATCTTTATCTATATTATGAATGTCAACCGTGTAATATCCATAACCCACAGTAATATAGGGGTGAAAAACAAGAATAGGAAAAAAATATTTCAGATTCAAGCCAATGAAACTGTAATCGATCTGTCTCTCTCCCCAGTCAAACGTCCCAAATTCTTTGAGTTCAAGATTATGTGCAGCCTGGAAGTAATTAACTTCAAGAGCTATCATCATAAATTTAATACCTGCCCGAGCTCCATAAAGAAAAGTAGTATTAGTATTAAATTCAACACTATTAAGGCTCGGTTTCTGAGCAGAATACCCAGCCTGCACACCTAAATAAAAGCCACCATGTCCGTAAATATCTGATGCAAACATCATAAAAAACCCAAAAAGCAAAATTGACATCCATTTTCTTTTCATTTTTTTCTCCCTAATTCTCATTACAACTGGCAGCTGCTTCAGTTTAACATATTGACCTAGATTATTCATCTTATCCAAATCTATTATCAGCAATTTTCACCTTTTGGGTGAGCAGAGAGTAAAAACCTTTCCTTATTTTTTACGTATCATATATAATGTAAACTCATAGGTAAAAAAATGGCAAGAATCCATGTTGGCGAATCTTTTTGGATGGCCATGAGCTCTTTCTGGGAAAATAAACTACGAACATTCCTTACTTTATTAGGTATCATCATAGGTGTCCTTGCAATAATAGCTGTCGTTTCAATAATCCAGGGCCTCAACAATTATGTCTACACGAAAATGTCTTTTTATGGAGCAAACGACTTTTCTGTCACCAAGTTTTCCTTCGTAAGAAGCCTGGCAGAATTCCGGGAACAGATGAAACGGAAAGATATCACCCCTGAAGACAGGAAACTCCTTCTCAGGTACTGCAAATCATGCGATTTAATAGGAGCTTCTGTTGGAACCAGCAGAACAGTAAAATTCAGAAATCAGTCTTTAAATAATGTGTCCATTAACGGCTTAACATATCTTGACCATATGATAGGGTCTGTCATGGAACTCGAAAGAGGACGTCATATTCAGAAGGAAGATGAAGACCGATCTCGTAGAATATGTACAATTGGTACAGATATTAAGGATAAGCTGTTTCCTTTTTTAGACCCTTTAGGAAAATGGATCAAGATCGGCAATCATAACTTCCTAGTTGTTGGAGTGGGAAAGAAAAAAGGGAAAATTCTAGGCATGACTCAAGACAACTACGTGCGGATTCCCATTACGACATTCCATAAAATATTCGGCTCAAGAAGAAGCATAAATATCAATATTCACACTTCCTCCCAGGACCAGATGAAAATTGCTCAGGAGGAAGTAAGGACAATCCTCCGTTCTAAGCGCCATCTCCCTTTCAATAAGCCTGATGACTTTGCTTTTCAGACTTCTGATACATTTATTCAATTTTACAAAACAGCAACGACAGGAATTTATTTTGCTGTGATCGCAATCTCATCTCTTGCTCTTTTAGTAGGAGGAATTGTTGTCATGAACATCATGCTTGTTGCAGTCACAGAAAGGACTAAAGAAATAGGCATCCGCATGGCAGTAGGAGCCCGGAGGAAGGACATATTATTGCAATTTTTAATCGAAGCAGTCATTCTTTCTGCTTCAGGCGGCATAATTGGCATCTTTCTAGGGTTTATTCTGGCAAAAATTGTTACCGCTTTATCTTCAATGCCCTCAACTCTGGATCCTGTTTCTGTCGTTGTTGCAATTTTGGTGTCAGGTTCGATTGGCATATTTTTCGGCATTTATCCGGCAAACAAAGCCGCCAAACTGGATCCTGTTGAGGCCCTCAGAGCATAACAATGAGACTAGGAATCATCAAAGAAATATTCCGGATGGCTATTGATTCTATTAAATCCCATAAACTCCGGTCTTTCCTTACGCTGCTGGGAATTGTTATCGGTGTTATGACTGTTATTGGGATGGTTTCTATTATCCAGGGACTAAACCGTTCTTTTCTCAGCCAACTTGAATCTGTTGGTTCAGACATTATCGGTGTGGTCAAATACGAACCTGGAATTTATACAGGGAACCTTTCCGAAGAAGAAAGACAGCGAAAAGACCTCACTTTTGAAGATGCGATGGCTATTGAAAAAGAATGCCCTCTGGTTAAAGCCGTAGCTGTGGACATTTCCGTAGATATATTTGAAGAGATTACCATTAAATACCAGAATACTAAAGTCCAGGATGCCATAATTATAGGCATGAACGACGGATGGCCCCTGGTCCTCTCTGTTTATCTTCCCAGAGAAGGTAGATTCTTAACAGAATCCGATATTACCCACCGCACTAGAGTCTGTGTTCTCGGGGCTGAACTGGAAGAGACTCTATTCCCACATACTCAAGCCATTGGAAAAGAAATTAGAATAGGTCCGGAAAAATTCTTAGTTGTTGGAGTGCTTGAGAAAAGGGGGTCAATGTTCGGGCAGAGTCAGGACAATCTTGTGGGTATTCCCATTACAACCCTTATGAAATATTTCCCGTATGATCTTGAAAATATCGAGATTACACTTACACCCAAGAAGCACGGCTACATCCAGGAAACTATTGAACAGGTTATTAATGTACTCCGGAAACGGAGAAAAGTCGGATTCGGAAAACCAAATGACTTCGCTATTTACACACAGGACACTATAATTGACCTCTATAACCAGATTACTGGAGCTGCCTACCTTGTTATGATTGTTATTTCTTCCATCAGCCTGCTTGTAGGTGGAATAGGGGTCATGAACATAATGCTTGTCTCAGTTAAAGAAAGAACAAGGGAGATTGGGATACGCAAAGCTATCGGAGCCCGCCCCACAGATATCCTCAGGCAGTTTCTAATCGAAGCAATCTTTCTAACCGGAACAGGCGGTGTTATTGGCATAATCCTTGGCTTCTGTATCGCTTTTCTCGTCAAGGCTGTAACTCCACTGCCGGCATCAGTAACACCATGGTCAGTATTTCTTGGCTTTTTTGTATCTGTT
Organism: Candidatus Aminicenans sakinawicola JGI OTU-1; assembly: GCA_000493965.1. GTDB lineage: Bacteria > Acidobacteriota > Aminicenantia > Aminicenantales > Aminicenantaceae > Aminicenans > Aminicenans sakinawicola. The sequence goes on along the minus strand of AWNV01000005.1, from coordinate 98,734 downwards.
TCTGTTGGTTTATTCTTCGGTATCTTTCCCGCCCAAAAAGCCGCCAAAACAGACCCTATTGTTTGCCTAAGATATGAATGATAGGGCCAAAGGCATTTTCAGTTTCACAGTATGGAGAAACTGATGGAATTATGAAGTTAAGAGTGTTTTGATATGTTTCTCTGCTTTATCTAGTGCCGATTCAAGATTTTTCACTTCTTTTCCTGCAATCTGAACAATAGAGGACTGCCCTCCTCCCTTTCCTTTTATCAAAGGAGAAACAACAGGAATTAGTTCCCTCATATCAACACCAAGAGCCTCGGAAGATGCCATCACCACATGGGCACTGTTTTTTAATCTCAACCCATAGATAATAACATAGTCGCCTTTTTTTATGATGCTTAAAGCCAAAAGTCTTACTTCTTCAAGCGTCCTTTCCGTGAATATATTTTTGATTATCCTTTCCTTTGCATTTTTGACAATTTCCAGTGCTTCCAATTGAGAAATTCTCTCCTGAATCTTTTTATTTTTTCTCTTTTGATCTTTTAAATCCGCAAAAAGCCTTTCTAACGATGGGACTACTTCGCAGGCACTAACACTTAACCGGACAGATATTTGACGAATTACACTATTCTTAATTTTATAATCATGTAGTGCTCTCTCTCCACAGACAAACTCAAATCTTATGTTGTTTCTGAGCCTTTCCCACTTCAAGATTTTAATCAAGCCTATCTCCCCGGTTCTACCCGGATGAGTCCCCCCACAGGCTGAATAATCAAAATCTGATATATTAACAACCCGAATGAGCCCCTTTTTTTTGGGGGGTTTTCTTAACGGAACGTCCATTATCTTCTCTTCTGGAATGAAAAATGATTTAATTTCCCCATCTTTAAAAACGATCTCGTTTGCCAATTTTTCAACTTTCTCCACATCTCCATCTGTAGTATTCCTCAAATCCATTTCAAGAGTGGAAAAATCCTGCCCCAAATGGAAAGAAAGTGTTTTTGCTCTGTACAGCTTATAAAAACTCTGTGAAAGAATATGCTGCCCTGCATGCTGCTGCATATGATCAAAACGTCTATCCCAATCAACTTTCCCCCTGATATTTTCTGATTCCACATTCTCTTCAATAACATGAAGAATTTTCCCTTTCTCTCCGATTACATTTATGACCTGGATTCCGTTTATGGTTCCTTTATCGAAAGGCTGGCCTCCTGATTCCGGATAAAAACAGGTTTGATCAAGAATTAAAGCTGGCTTTCCTTCATAGATGAGCCTATCCAGAACTTTTGCCTCAAATTCCACCCGGTATTGGTCTTCAAAATATAGGCGTATGGTCTCGTCCCTCATTTAAGCCTCTCTCCAACCGCTTCCAGAATACGCTGTGTCAGTTTAAAATGTTTTTTTGCCACTCTATCCAGAATCTGTCTTCCATGCTGTATAACAAGCTTCCCCCCCCACTTCCTCCACCATAGGAGAGGAACCTTTTGGCAGTTCCATTCCTATATCTTGAGAAAGAAAATAGAGCCGCCTTAAAAATTCAGCCCTTGCAAGTATTGAGGCTGCGGCAACTGCCATATCTTCCTCTGCCTTGGGCTTTTGAATGAGTTCAATATTCTGTCCTTTTTTCATAAGTGCGTTAAGGACAAACAATTTATCCCCAAACTGGTCTGTTATTGCAAGGGAACACGGAGCCTCTTCAAGAATGTTTTCAATCACACGCGAATGTGCCCAGGCAAGCATCTTGTTGAGGTTTCTTAGTTTTTGATACAATTCATTATATTTTTCAGGTCCAATCACAACTAATGAATGTTTATATCCCTTTCTGATGTAATCAGCCAGTTCCCTGATACGATTGTCAGATAATCTCTTGCTGTCTTTTACCCCAAGCTCTTTGAGAACCTTCCGCTGCTTGTCAGGGAGAAGAACCCCCGCCACTGAGAGTGGTCCAAAATAATCTCCTTTTCCAGATTCATCCGTCCCAATGTGCCCTTTTTCAACAGGAAACAGATTTGATTGACGCATCATTGTAATCTCCAGTACATACGGTCTTGGTATTTAATATTATAAATCATTAACATTAAAAACATTTCAAATTCACTGCCGTGATAAAAGAAATAAAATCAAATAACACCACCGAATAAACAGATAGTCAAGAACAAATAAAGAATATAAAGCCCTAATAAAATGAATCCTTTCATTTTTCCAAGACGGCAACCTATCCGCATACTTAAAAGCATGGTGACCACAATTAAAATCATATAAGGAAATGAAAAGTTTACTACATTTAATTCAACCTTTATTGGTCTGACAATAGAAGCAACCCCAATAATCCATAAAATATTTAGAATATCCGCTCCGAGAATGTTGCCAACTGCAATTTCCCCTTCTCTTCTAAGGGCTGCGGTAATACATATGCTAATTTCAGGAAGAGAAGTGCCAATAGCGATAATTGTAAGGCCAATAAATGTTTCGGAAATAGAAAAATAGAGAGCTATGTTTTTGGCTGCCCAAACAATTATGTAGCTTGTTACAATGACACCTGAAAGTCCAGCGAGAAATAGCAAAACAGGTGGTTTTAACTGGGCCTTTACTAAATGAGGGGATTTATCTTTATTACCGCCTGAACTCTCATTATTATTTTGATAGTTTTTATCGAATCTATATTTTCGGTTTTTAAGAATCAAGATATAATACAGGCATAGTATAATAATAAGTAAAAAGCCCTCAATCCGGCCAAATATTCCATTTCTTGCCAAATAGTAAGCTAAAAAATCAATTGACAGCAGAAAAATCCCGAATGCTTTGAGTATCCGGCAGTTTACAAGAATTGCTGTTGGCGCAAGAATTGCGGCGAAAGCAAGAGCTATCCCATCATCGCAAATAACAGAGCCAACAGCATTCCCCAACGCGATTTCAGGGTGGCCTAAAAAGGCTGCCCATACGGAAACACAAAATTCAGGCGCTGTAGTTGCTAGGCCAACGAGTACAATCCCTATAATCATTTTAGGGATGTTCAAGATTTTAGCTATGCTGGAGGCTCCGTCGACAAAAAAACTAGCAGACTTAAACAAGACAGTAAAAGAAACAATCATAGAAATAAAATATATATAAATCATTTTAGTGCGCTACTTTTTATAAATAATTTCTCCATTGAATACAGTCATTTTCACTTCTGTTTCCATAATCTCTTCGGGCGGGATTTTAAAAAGATTCTGGCTGAGTACCACAAGATCAGCAAGTTTCCCTCTTTCCAAAGAACCCTTAATATTCTCGGAAAACTCTGCATAAGCACCGCTAAGAGTGTAACCTTTAATAGCCTCCTCTAACGATATTTTTTGCTCCGGAATCCAGCCCCTTGGGTTTTTCCCATCCAGAGTCTGCCTCGTTACCGCAGCATAAATCCCTGTTATCGGATCCAAAGGAGCCACTGTCCAATCCGAACCACACGCCAGGACTGCGCCTTTTTCCCTCAGAGATTTGAAAGCATAAGAATATCTGACTCTTTCCTGGCCGATCTTTCCTTCTGCCCACAGCCCATCATCAATAAGATGATAAGGCTGGACAGAGGCGATAATTTTAATCACTGCAATACGTTCGATGTCTTCAGGAATGAGATGTTGAGCATGCTCAATTCGCCAGCGCCGATCCTTATATACATTTCCAGTCATGACTTTCTGCATTATATCAAGGATAATATGATTCGCCTCATCTCCGATAGCATGCACAGCAACTTGAAGGCCGGCTTCATCTGCTTCCATAATTCTCTTCTCCATGATTCCTTCTGGAAACATATCAGAAGCAAGTAAGCCTTTGTTTTCAGCGTTATCAATGTAAGGTTTAAAAAATAAGGCTGTAGATGAACCTAAAGATCCATCGACAAATCCTTTTAACCCGCCTATCTTTAAAAAATTATTTCCAAAAGGTGCCTTTAATTTTAACCTGGAATACATTTCCATCTCAGATATCGGCATATAAACATAAATCCTGGCTGTGAGCTTATTTTCCTTTAAAAGCTTCTGATATACTTCAAAATTCGCAGTGCAGCCCATATCATGAACTGAAGTTACCCCCTTCTCCTTAGCATGTTGTAAAGCTGCTTCAGCGGCTTTTATCTTATCTTTAAGGTTTGGCTCAGGAATATGCTGCTTAACGAGGCTAATTGCTGCATCTTTTAAAATACCTGTAAGTTCTCCGCTCACAGGGTCTTTGAGTAGTTCTCCTCCTGAAGGACAAGAAGTGTATTTTGTTATCCCCGCTTTTTTCAAAGCAAGGCTGTTCACAAATACCATATGACTATCAAGCCGGTTCAAACAAACAGGATTGTAAGGAGTAATACTGTCAATCCATTCCTTTCTCGGCAGTTCCGGAATGTCAAACTTCTGTTGATCCCAATCGCCATTTAAAATCCATTCCCCTTGTCCCAGATTTTTTGCTTTTTCCGCTATTCTGGCAATAAACTCTTTGCGGTTTGTAACATCCCTCAATTGAATACTCGAGAGGGCAAATCCACCATTTAAAAAATGTGTATGGCTGTCGATAAACCCCGGAAGAACCAAAGCACCTTTTAAATCTATACATTGCGTATTACTCCCAATCATCTTCTTTAACTCTTTGCTAGAGCCAACCTCCAGAACCTTTTCCCCTCTAATCGCCACTGCCTCGGCCCAGGGCTGAGCTGAGTTTACTGTCCAGACTGTTCCGTTGAAAAGGAGAATATCAGCAATTTCCTTTTTCATAAAGAAATCCTCATTAAATCTTCTGGAATGATTAAGTTACCTTTATAATTTATCCTTATTTCCTTTTCCACTTCAACTATTGAATAACCCAATTCCCCGAAAAAATGGCAGGGAATCAGGCATTTCACATGGGATTGTTGGGAATAACGTCCCAATTCCAGAGAATTAGTATGCTTTGTATGAACATAAGGATAATTATTAAATATTCGCTCTGGGGCACAGCAGTCATGGATAAGAAGATCTATATCTCCAGACTCTTGAAAAAGAGGAGGATAGAGTGGTGTATCTCCTGAATAAATCATCTCTTTATCTTCAGCATCAAAATAAAAATGAAAAGCCAGAGAAGAAGAATTATGCGGAACTTTAAATGAAGACACCTTTAAAGAAGGGCTCATACTAAATTTCTCTCCGGGATTCAAAGCAACAAAGTTGATCCTGCACTTTACCTTATCCTTCTGAAGATTAAATAAATCGAGCAACTTCCTGCAGAAACAAACTGTCTCTTCAGATCCATAGAGATTAATCTGAATCTCATTAAGCATTAAGCTGTGGACAAAGATTGGAAGCCCATAGACATGATCAGGGTGGATATGAGTGATAATGATAGAACTTATCTTGCCAGGATCAAAACCCAAGCTCGTTATTTTCTTGAAAACACTTCCTGCGCAGTCAATCAATATCAAATTTTCGTCATAGTTAATTAGGAGAGAGGTATTATCTCTTTCTGGAGTTTCAACAGGACCACCCGTTCCTAAAAAACACAGTTCAACCATTTTTAATAACAGTATATAATTTATCTTGCCCAATAAATCAACCACTCTTCTTCACAGGACTGCTGAAATCAAACATTCAATATGAACCAGTCTATTTTAAATTTATTGCATTTAAAGTTTTATTTATATAAAAAGAAATCATGAAAGAAAAAGAAATATCTGTATCCGCACCTGGAAGGTTATGTCTTCTTGGCGAACATCAGGACTACTTCGGATTGTCCATCATTGCAGCCGCAATAAACCTTAGAATTTCTATCAGCGGTAAAAAAAGGCGGGACGGAATGTTTCATATTGACCTTCCAGATATAGGAAGGACAGAAGAATTTTCCATTGAAAAAGAACAAGCTTACAATCAAAAAAGAGATTATTTAAAAAGCGCTGTCAATATCCTCGAGAGAGTAGGAGTCCCTTTAACTTCGGGCTGGGATTGCACTGTAAAAGGATCAATCCCCATAAACTCAGGAACAGCCAGTTCTTCTGCTCTTGTGGTTGCCTGGATAAAATTCCTACTTGAATCCTCCAGAGATAAAAGAGCTGAAATGGCGGAAGCAATCGCAGAACTTGCATTCTCCGCAGAAGTTGCTGAATTTAAAGAGCCCGGAGGAAAAATGGACCACTATGCCTCTTCTCTGGGTAATGTGATTTCAATAAATTTTGCGGCACCCATGAAAGTAGAGAAATTCAAAAACCCTTTAAAAACATTTGTTCTTGCTGATTCCCTTATCAAAAAAGAAACCACAAATACATTAGGCTTTATTAAAAGCCATGTGTTACAGGGAGTATCCATTATTCAAAAAAAAATAAATAGTTTCAATTTAAACAGTCCAATCGGCCCCAGGGAAAAAGAGGAAATCAAAAAATTACCGGACAAAGAAAGGAGATTAATAAGCGGCACTCTTATGACTCGTGATATTACGGCCGAAGGAAAAAGACTATTTTTATCGGATGAATTTGAACATAAGCATTTCGGCCATCTTCTCTCCAAACAGCAGGATGTCCTAAGAGATTATCTCCAGGTTTCTGTGTCCAAAATCGACAAAATGATAGATGCTTCTTTGGAAGCCGGAGCATTAGGGGCAAAAATAAACGGCTCTGGAGAAGGCGGATGTATTTTTGCTTACACCCCTAAAAAATCAGAAGAAGTCGCGGAAGCCTTTAAGAAACTCGATACAAAAGTCTATATTGTTCATATAGACGAAGGAGCTCGAAAAGATAAATAATAAAAACAAATAGAGGAACAATGATTAATGCAACTCAGATTAGAAGAGGCATCATTATAAAAATAGAAGGAGAACTATACAAAGTTCTCGAAACAACGCACATCACACCTGGAAAAGGTCAGGCATTGATGCAGACAAAACTACGCAAACTCAAGGACCAAAGCCTGCATGATTACAGATTTCGTTCAAAAGATAAGGTCGAACAAGCTTATCTCGAAACAATTGAAATGGAGTATCTATATCAGGAAGGTGATGAATATATATTCATGAACCTTGAAAATTATGAGCAAATCAAACTTGCTTCTGAGATTATTGGAACCGCTGTCTACTATCTTATTCCGAATATAGTTTTCTCTATAGAAATGTTTGAAGCGCAGCCAGTAGGTGTAACCCCTCCTTTGTTTATTGACTTGAAGGTCATAAAGACCGCTCCATATCTTAAAGGAGCAACCCAATCAGCCAGCAATAAACCTGCTATTTTAGAGACTGGTATTACAATCAATGTCCCACAATTTATAAAAGAAGGAGACTCAGTCAAGATTGACACCAGGGAAGACAAATATCTTGAACGGATAAGTAGTAAGAAGTAAGCCTATAAGAATACAAGCTAGAATGATTGCCTGTAAACACCGATATTGCCGTGGCTGTCTTTGACTTTTACTGTAATACGATTGTCAAATTTCAATGGAAGCGGCACTAATATATTGAATCTTTCTTGCCTGGAATCACAGATACCGTCTGTTGGAAAAACCGACCTCCATTCATTAGAGAATATAAGAAATTTTACTTCTTCGATATCAGAAAAAGAATCTTCTGCCAAAAAACTCACCTGGAGTTTATTATTGTTCCTCACAGCAAGGAATGCTTTTACTACTGGAAGAGAATTGTCAATCACAAAAGCACGGCTGACTTTTTCCGACTTCAAGTCCATGCCTAAAGGATTAGAAGGAACATCAACAGCCTCAATTTTCATAAAATAAACTCCATCTGGAAAAGACAATGTATCAAAAGCAAAGATTTTCTCCCTCCATTTCTCTTTCAAAATCCTCCATTTATCTTCAGTCTGTTTTTTTATGAACACAGAATATTGAAGGTCATCCCCATTCTCATCAACCGCATCCCATTGAACAGTCTGAAATCCCTTTCTTCGGACCTTTTTAACTAGTGCAAAATTTACATTTTCCTCTTCGCTTTTGGTATGTTCTGACAAGCGTACATCCTCTCCCCAGATTATTTCCTTCTGCTCTGGCGGCTTTAAAAAAACTTCATTGGGAGGAAGCCATTCTAACTTGGTTATGAGCGGAGCTACATTAGTCTGAAGATAAAAAAATGAAATTTTCCGCAGTTCAGGAGAAATATTTCCCGATTCCGTCTTAAAAATGGCTTTACATTGGATATAGCGTGCCTTAGGGCTTAATATGGGCTCTCCCTTTTCCTTTCGATACGGTGGAGACCAATTGCTCCAAGTCTTATCGGGCTCGCTGGAGTTGCCGCTTCGTGTTTGAAACTGAAGGACTGTTTCTGGAGGTATCTCAGCATCCCATTCTATCCTACCCCAGGATGAGAGTATTTTTGTATCGAAAACCCTGCTTAAATATTCACCATTGAATCTCTGCTCAGAATAAATAATACTCAGTTTGGAAGGATTATTACAGAGAGTATATATGCTTGAATTACGTGGAAATAATAGATAAACCTGCTCGGAATCTTTCCGGAGAAGAAGGGATATCCTGCCACTGCTGTCAATAGAATAAATTCTTCCTCTATTCCCGGTACCAAAAAGAAGTTTTTTCTCTCTATCATTCCAGGACAGCGTATAAATCAAATCTTTACTCGAAGACCATAGCTTCTTAGCAATTCCTTGTGGACTAATTTTGTATAGTACAGACGGTTGTTTTTTCGCCAAATCCAAAACTTCCTGAGGTCGAACTACAGTAGGGCTAACAATAATGGAAACATTTGTATCCGCTTTCGTTAATACCGGAGTGGTGATCTTTTTTTCGGGGCTGATAATAGTCCCCCCGGACGCCGCATAAATATTTCCATCATTATCAAAAGCAACGCTTTTTATTTCTTCATAGGGGGATTCAAATAAAACAAAGGCCTTTTTCTCTTTTGAAATGCGATAAAGTCTTCCTTTCCCACCACTGCCAGCAATCAGGTCATTATTCTTATCCATTTTCAAGCAGAGAATATGATTTTCTTCTGCTTTCAGCACCAAAACTCCTTCCCCCTGTCTAGATATTTCATAAATTCCTCCGCTTTCACCTACAGCAGCCAGTAAGGAACCTTTATCTGTGAACAACAAATCCCAGATATATTTTTCTATTGGGTTAAAAAAAACTTCCCCTTTGTCCTTTCCTGTAATTCTATATATCTTTCCATTTGGCGAAGTTCCTGCATAAAGATTTCCTTCACCATCCTGGGCCAGACAGTAGATATCCATTTCAGGCACTTTAAAATAGGGTTCTATTTTTCCGTCTTTGCTGATTCTGTATATCTTTCCTGCATGCCCTGTTCCCAAATATGCCGACCCTTCTGAAGTAAGAAGGAATGATAAGTAAAATTCCTCAGCCGGCCCTTCTATTATTTCTTCCTTTGGAGAGAGCGAAAGAATTCCATTAAAGGAAACAGAAACCCCTTCAAATTTGCCTTCTAAGAATTCATCAATGCGTTGTATCTCATATTTTTTTGGATGGACAGCATGAAGCATCTGGACAAAAAAGAAAACAATCGCAAAAACTATAACTAAAGATTTTTTCATTCCCTTTATCTCCTGTTTCTCCATATATTTTTGGAATTCTGAAAATTTAATTCTATTTATTTTATCTTTATAGGAATTAAAGCTGTTCCCTTAAAAACATACGGCACTGCGATTTGAAATTGACTGAGAGTTGAATTATTGAGCTCAGCAGGAGCAGAAATAGCTACACGGGGAGAAGAAAACATTGATTTCATGGTCGGAGGCAAGTTAGGCATCTCTTCACCCTTAAGGAAAAGGCCGGGCTTACGAGCTATTATCTTACAATAAATGCGATTATTTTTTCTCTGGTTGCTCAAAATCCTGATCAACTGATCCAAACTACGTGGAACAAAACCCTGGCTTTTGTATTGGTTCAATTCAAGTCTTTGCATTGACATGGCATCGGCTAAAATAAGATAAAATTCAGAACCTGACGGAAGATGGGGTGCCAAGATGCTTCCTTCTTTTAACTCAACTTGCCCTCTAAAATTTCTAGTAAATATTTTTATATTAATCCGCTCTCCTGGAGAAACGCTATATTTATCAAGCCAGACCTTTTCCAGGAATGAATATTTAACTTCTTCAGAAGAACGCATGGTAATATCAATTCTGTGAATATCCAAATCCCTGAATTCATTGTTAGTCAGAAAGAAAACTACGGCAGTAAGAAGGTTAGAAAGGTTTGTAATAGAAGTATCAAAAGTTCCAGAAAAAAGGTCTTCCAGATGAACGCTCCTTCCGTTCTCCAGGTAAATTTCTCCGCTGAAGTCAATTGTAAGGTCTCCAATAGAGCGCTCCTCTACGGGCATAATGCCTGAAACAACAACATTAACTAAGAAAGGTGTAAGAATCTTGTCCTTAACAATTTTTACTTTGAAATCTTTTATCTCTCCCTTGGCGTTTTGCATCTTAATATTCAATGGCATAAGACGCGGCATTTTCCCCAATTCACCAAATACTCCGGAATTGCGATCCTGAGTAAACCTTCCCACTAGCATATCGCTTGATGCAATTTTAAAAGAAGCGGAAAGACTGGGGACAACGGCTATTACATTTGCCTTGCTCATGGCATAATCGACTGTGCCTAAATTATATAAAGGATGGCCAAATGCCAGGACTTTGTTTCCGTCAACACAGGTCACAGTGCCTATAACAGACATACTTACATCGCCTATTACAAGATCGACACCGACAGCATCTCCTTCCCTCAAAGTAAGGTTAGGAGGAGATATCTCTTTAAGAGACTGGTTTGAGGGCCCTATATTGACAGGGCTAAAACCGAGTTCGGAAAAATATGGTTTTGCCTTTTTAAAAGCACTCGATGAAAAGCCGCTAAAAACAAGAGGAACATTCAGAGGAGCCAAGTTTTGCCCATCAATTATGGCTGGAGAGCTCGTAAAAAAGACATCCTTGTTTATTCCAAAAAGTTCATCCAGAGTAAGATACTGTTTTATTGGAATCCGGGCCGAAAAGGAAGACCTTGTCTCGGTTTTTTGTGAAATGGCCAGCATTTCTTTAATCGGGGTTATCCCGGCTATTGCTTCTTTGGAAAAAGTCGTAACACTGTAGGCAACCGCTCCGACAAGCTTGTCGTCAATATAAACCGGACTCCCGCTCATCCCCTGAATAACACCAGCATTTTTTATAATGCCACCTGTGAGTTTTACTAAAATGAGATCTTTTTTCGGCTGAAAATTGCGTAAAACACCCAGAACCTCAACATCAAACTCTTCAATTTTATCTCCAACAAAAATAGTTTTTCCCTTGCCTTTCATTCCTGCTTTAATCTGGCTCAAAGGAAAAATTGACACTTCGGCTTCAAGATAGCCAGAGAACAAAAACATAAGAAATAAAACTAGTGATAATTGTCTAAAGTTTTTTCTGCTCATAATATATTTCATTTATAACCGATTCATATTTATTAAAACAACAAAATTCTAATTATGTTTCAACTTAGTTTATTACTCCCACCATTTTGCCGCATTTTTTAAAGCTTGCAAGAACAGCATCAAGTTCCTCATCAGAATGTGTAGCTGAATAGCTTGTTCTAATCAGAGCTTGATCTTTAGGAACAGCAGGATAAATCACAGGATTTGTGAAGACGCCATCTTCCCTCAGTAGTTTCCATAACATGAAGGTTAATTCATCCTTACCGATCATTAGAGGGATAACCGGAGTCTCTGATGGGCCTGTGTCATAACCCATAGCCTGAAATCCTGACTTCATTTTTTCGGTAATTTGCCACAGTCTCTCTCTCCTTTCAGGTTCTGTTTCAATCACATCAAGTGTAACGAGGACTGTTGCCACGGAAGCTGGAGTTATGCTGGCACTAAAAATCAAGGCCCGAGCAAAATGTTTGATGTAAGATATAACTTTTTTATCTCCGACTACAAATCCTCCCAACGAAGCAAAAGATTTACTGAATGTACCCATGATTAAATCCACATCATCCTCGACTCCAAAATGCTCTGCTGTACCTCTTCCATTTTTTCCCATAACTCCTATCCCATGAGCATCATCAACCATAACTCGAGAATTATATTTTTTTGCTAACTTAACAATAGCCGGTAAATTCGACAAATCTCCTTCCATACTAAAGACTCCATCAACTATAATGATCTTCCCTACCCTTTCATCCAAGGATGAAAGGACTCTTTCCAAATCTTCCATATCATTATGCTTGAATTTGTAAACATTTCCATAAGATAAGCGGCACGCATCAATAATACTCGCATGATCCATATTGTCAGTGATGACAGCATCACCTCTTCCTACAATTGTTGATATTATGCCCTGGTTTGTTTGAAAACCTGTACTAAAAGCAAGGGCTGCATCTTTTCTCATGAATTTTGCCAGCCGTCTTTCCAGTTCTACATGAATATCCAGGGTTCCATTCAAAAACCTAGATCCACAAGTGGCAACTCCGTACCTAACCATGGCCTCCTGAGCGGCTTTTATCGCTTTTGGATGATCAATTAGACCTAAATAATTGTTAGATCCAACCATTATGATTTCTTTACCGTTGATTTTAACCTTATTTCCTTTTACTTCTTCGATGGGAGTAAAATAAGGATACATCCCTAATTCTTGAACTTCTTCAGCTCGAGTAAATCTGTAACATTTATCAAATATACTCACAATCTCCTCCTCTTACCTGTTAATAATAAACAACCAGAAGTCGTAATCATAATTTTTTTTACTATTTCAATCAAGTTTGACCAAGCCAGGCATTTTATATACAATGCAAAAAGTGAAAACATTTATTACTGGTGGAACCGGCTTTATCGGCAGTCATCTCATCAACTATTTAATAAATAAAAAAAACACCGAAATATTTGCTCTTATCCGAAACCTCAACAAATTAAAATGGCTAGAGGGACTCAATATTCATTTTTTAGAAGGAAATCTTCTCTCTATCCCTTCTTTGCCTTCGGATATTGATATTATTTTCCATATCGCGGGTTTAACCAAAACCAACAAATCGAGTGACTATTATACAGTAAATCAGCAGGGAACAGCAAGCCTTTTTCAGGCTCTTCTATCGCAAAAGGTCTTCCCTAAAAAAATTATCTGCCTCAGCAGCATTGCTGCTTCATGCCCCAGCTGTAACGGTAAACCCGTCAAGGAATGCAGCCCTTCTGACCCGATCACACCGTATGGAAAGAGTAAACTTCAGGGGGAAATTGAAGCATTAAAATTCAAGGACAAATTCTCCATTGTCATAATAAGAGTCGGGGCTGTATTCGGTCCCAGGGATAAAGACTTTCTTTCTTATTTTAAAATAATCAATAAAGGAATACTGCCATCCGTTGCTTTAAAGCCGAGACTATTGAGCTTTTGTTATGTTAAAGACCTCGTAAAAGCACTTGACTTCTGCACCCAAAAGAATCTTGAAAGTGGTGAAATCATCAATATTGCTGATCCAACACCTTACACATGGGATGAATTCGGACAGGCAGCAGGCATAGCCCTGGGAAAGACGCTAAGAAAAATAAAAATCCCTCTTCCCTTTATTTATACTGTTAGTTTGTGTTCTGAGTTATCAGGCAAAATAAGCAGGAACCCGAGCATCCTAAACAGGCACAAATTTAGAGAGATGAAACAGCAAGGTTGGATTGCAGATACAAAAAAAGCCACAGAAAAATTATCTTTTCAACCTCAATATTCCCTTCAAGAGGCTGTCAGCGAGACAGTAGACTGGTATATTGAACAGGGCTGGCTCTGATCCATTTTTATCGATACACCTCTATATTATCAGACTCATTGATCTTGTACATAATAACCTGAATTATTCAGCCTAATTTTAAATTATTTCTTCTTTCTTACCGTCCTATTTCGCGTGTAAAAGGAAGCCGAAAACTTGGAAATATTTTTTAGACACCAACCTTCCTTCTTACAGCAAGCAAAATATTTTACTTTTCCTTCGATAATATGATTCCCTCGTTCAGCCTCAAGATTTACGGCAAAAGGAATTTCAACAGGATCATTTATATTCAGGTATTCTTCACCGTTTTTTTTCAGAATTCCTATATCCATATCAGAAGCAGAAAAGAAATTCTTAGGAAAAATAAGCTCCTTAGAAGGATTTAATTCAATAGTAAAAAATGGGTGAGGGCTTATATTAATTCCCTCTTCAACAGTGAATTTCAGTATCAGTTTCCCTTCTTGGCCCCTGGAAAGCCTTTCAGGATTCATTGAAACTTCAATTTTCAAAAGGTCATTCTCTTCCGCAGACAGCGAAAGCGAAACAGCAAATATTATCACAATCACAAAAATAGTACGCCGCAAGAAAAACTCCTATGACTCCACTTATCCTGGATTATTCAGCCAATCCAGCCTACCACTAGATTGCCGCTTACATTATTTCCTCAGCCAAATCATGGGACAAAAAGATAATATCTCAAAAGTCCGAAAACTTCAAATCAGAAATTTATAAGATATTTCTTTATTTTTTCTTTATCATCTATTATATTATTTAACCTGGATAACCTGGATAACCTGGATTATTTACGAGTCGAGGTTGCTGCAGATGCAAGGCACAGCACATGAAGTTGTGGTCCTTCACCACGAATGTGATGTAACGCAGCAGATGCAGTAAGATCGGCTCGCCTGAAAGGTAAAAAATGCCGATATAGAGGAAAAAAAGTGCATGGAAATGGAAAAAGAATTAAATGTTATGCTGAAGGAAAAATCAACGTAACTGGCAGAGATAATGGAAAATATATATTGGTGTCGGCATAATTTATGAATAATTCAGGATAATTCAGGCTAGCGAATCTAAATGAATGTAAGAAGCATAATTACCGGAACAGGCCATTTCGTCCCGCCAAGAGTCGTCACAAATACCGATTTAGAAAAAACCATGAATACTTCTGACGAATGGATACGGCAGAGAACAGGAATTGTCGAAAGGCACTATGCAGAACCCGGAATAGGGGCATCTGACTTAGCGTATAAAGCCGCCTTAAAAGCTATCAAAGATGCAAAAATCGACAAAGCAGAAATAAATTTTATCGTCGCAGCGACACTGTCACCTGACCATTATTTCCCTGGGATTGGCATCCTCGTGCAGAAAAAATTAGGCCTTTCAAGTATTGGAGCTCTGGATGTAAGAAATCAATGCAGCGGCTTTATCTATGCAGTTTCTGTGGCTGATCAGTTCATCAAGACAGGCATGTACAAAAAAATTCTTGTGGTCGCTGCTGAAGTTCAATCATCAAATTTGGACAGCTCTGACGAAGGAAGAGATATGGCCGTGCTCTTTGGAGACGGTGGTGGCGCAGTTATTCTTGAGCCAAATAATAAGGATGACCATAGAGGTATTTTATCAACACATTTATTTTCAGACGGAACTCATTTTTCTAACCTCTGGATGGAAAAGCCTTGTCCAAAAGACAAACCAACCTTTTCTAAAGAAATGATAGAAAGCAAAAGGTTTTTCCCCCGGATGAATGGACGTCATGTCTTTAAAAATGCCATAGTGAAAATGCCTGATGCTGTGAGGGCAGGCTTGAAACATAATAATCTCACTATTGAAGATGTAGATCATCTTCTTCCTCACCAGGCTAACGATCGGATAAGCCTGATGGTGGCAAGAAATCTAAAAATTCCAGTAGAAAAAGTCATAAGAAACATAGACCGCTATGGAAACACTACTGCTGCATCTATTCCAATCGCCCTTGATGAAGCTGTAAGACAAGGCCGAATAAAGGCCGACGATATTGTAGTACTTACTGCTTTCGGATCAGGCTATACATGGGCTTCGGCTGTTATAAGATGGTAATAGACAGGCAAAATATTGCCTTCTTTAACTATTTTATGGTAAGATTTTAAGGTCTTAAACCGAAATAGACCACTATTACAAAAACTGTTACAGAGGAGGATTCAATGAGGAAAATCGGCATTCTATTCTTTGTCCTTGGTTTTACTCTGTTGATTACAAGTCCAGTACTCTCCCAGCAAAACGCTGAAGATGAAAAGTTTCAGAAGTTCCTAGATAATTATTTCGACCAGTTGTGGAAATTTTTTCCAACTGCCGCAACACTGGCAGGCTACCACACATACGACAACAAACTTGAAGACATGTCCAAAAAAAACATTGAAAAACACCACGAAACTCTTGACTTTCTTAACCAGGAACTTGTTACCAAAATTGACAGAACGCAATTGAGCCCGGATTTTCAGATCGACCACGTAATAATAGCCAACGGGCTGGATAGTGAATTAATCAAACATGAAAATCTTCTCCCATGGGAATATGATCCAATTTTTTATAACAAGATTTTCATCAACTGTACCAGAAGTCTTACAATCAAAGAATTTGCATCCTTAGATGCCCGGGCAAAAAATGCAGCAGACAGATTAAAAGCTCTAGTAAAACTTATCAAACAGGCCAAAGAAAATTTAAAGACTCCTCCGCAACTTTTTACTGAAACCGCTATCAAGCAATTTCCTGCTGTACTAAATTTCTATAAAAACGAACTTCCTGGATGGATTGAACAGGCCCCAGCTGCAAGTAAATCCAAACTTCAGTCTAATCTGGCAAATGTTATTCCGGCACTTGAGGATTACCAAAATTTCCTTAAAAACGAACTTCTTCCACGCTCTACAGGAAACTTCCGGCTGGCGGAAGCTCATCGCAGGATTGTAAGAATAACTTTTCAAAACGATATGCCTCTTGATGAACTCATCGCAAGAGCTCAGGCCGATTCCAAAAACATACGCCGCGAAATGTTTCTCGTAGGTATTCCCTTCTACAGAATTATGGACCCAAAAATAAATCTCGATAACCCCCCAACAAACCTGACTGAAGACCAACTAATAAACACTGTTGTTACACATGTGCTGGATAAAATAAAAGGAGATCATGCTTCAAAAGACGATTTTATTGATGCAGTCAAAACTCTGACTGAAAAAATTAAAGCTTTTTTAATAGAAAAGCAGCTTGTTGACCTGCCGGAAGAAAACATCAATATCGAGCCAATGCCGTCCGAATCCCAGAACGCCTCATGGACACAACTTGTTACGCCAGGAATATACGAAACCGCAGGAACTTATTCCTGTCTGATATTCCCGTTTACTGATGACCTTTCAGGTGAACAAACTGAGTCCCTGCTTGAAGAACACAACAATTTCCTTCTTCCTTTTTGGACTATCAGGAATGTTTATCCCGGTTCATTCGTGCCCACCATTATTACAAATAGAAATTCCTCACTTGTAAGAAAATTATACCCCAATCTAACTTTAATTAAAGGCTGGCCTGTTCTGCTCGAAGAGAAGCTAATTATGGTTAAATATGGAAACTATGACCTCAGGCTTCGTTTGAACCAGCTTAAATACAAATTGAGGGCTGCAATTGATTTTATCGTCGAATTCAATATTCACGAAGGCTCCTGGACAAAAGAACAGGCAATTGCATATATGACAAGAGTTGGCTTTCTAAGCAAAGCAGAAGCAGAACTGCAATGGAACCATGTTATTTTAAATCCTGCTGATATTGCCTATGCGTATGTAGGCATGCAGGAATTCCTTGATATGGAAAAGGATTACAAACAATTTAAAGGCGACTCTTTCGACCAGAAAGAATTTCTCAGTAAAGTTCTCAACTACGGAGCCCTACCGCTTCGGTTCATGAAGACGAAGATTAAGGAATAAGATAATATTTGACCAGCCGGACAGTGTAAAGAGGATGAGTTTGTCCTTAGTTGATTCTCATGCTCACCTGAGCATGGAAGAGTTTGAAAAAGACCGGTATCAAATCATCGAAAAGTCATTCCAGCAAGGAATCAGTTCGATCCTCTGTCCTTCAGAAATATCAGATCCCAAAAATCTTGAAGTCACTCTTGATCTTATCAAAAAATACGAAAATATTATCGCCGCAGGTGGAGTTCATCCCCATAAAGCAAAATATTTCAATTCCAATTATGCCAAAAAAATTCAAACTCTTGCTGCGTCAAAAAAAATTCACGCAGTAGGAGAAATTGGCCTTGATTTTCATTACAATTTCTCCTCACCCAAAGATCAAATAAAAACTTTCCGCCTGCAGCTCAATATTGCAGAAGATCTTGGTCTCCCAGTCATTGTGCACAGTCGAAAATCAGGAAACGAAGTTGCACTGGCTGTTGAAGAGGAACATTTTACCTGCGGGGGCGTTTTGCACTGTTTTACTGAAAACTGGGAATTCGCAAAACGCATGATCAATCATAATTTCTTCATATCCTTTTCAGGAATATTAACATTTCCAAATGCCCACCAAATTCGAGAGTCTGCTAAAAAAATCCCCTTAAAAAAAATTTTGGTTGAAACAGATTCCCCCTTTCTTATTCCGGTTCCATTTCGCGGCAAACAAAAAAGGAATGAGCCGCTATTTGTAAAACAAATCGCCAAATTTCTCGCTGAATTGAAGAAAATCGATATTGAAAAATTGGCCGATGTTACAACTCAAAATTTCGAATCACTATTTGCGTTTGAAATAAGAAAAATGAGATGTTAATATACATCCCGCACTGAAAACAGGTATATTATTTACACCAGGCAGTTGAATGATGAAACATCCGATCCATAGATATCTTCACATCCGCCCAAAAAAAAATCCATCGCTTAAAGATTTATACAAAGTTATCCAGAAAGATCTGGATAAAACTGAAGAGAAACTTAAATCATTCACCGATTCTTCAAATGAAATTATATCCGAAATAAATACATATCTATTTCAAAATGCCGGCAAAAGGATTAGACCTGCCCTTCTGATGCTCTGTTCCAAACTTCTAGGCTACAAAGGAGATAAACACATCTTCCTGTCATCCTTAATTGAAACTATTCATATAGCCAGCCTTATTCATGATGATATTATCGACAACTCTGAATTAAGAAGAGGAAGAAAAACAGTTCATACCAAATGGGGCCCTAACATCACCGTTCTCTTGGGTGATTATCTGTATGTAAAAACGTTAGGACTGTCTATTAAAAACACACAACGAGAAATAGCCCAGATACTCATTGACACTTCTGCCAAAATGATCGAGGGAGAGCTCTACGAATATCAAATGAACGGAAAGCTGGATATAAAAGAAAAGGACTATTTAGAAGTCATTCGAAAAAAAACTGCCTCCCTTTTTGCGGCTTCGTGCCAGATAGGCAGCATTCTAGCAGGGGCTTCCGAGAAAGAAAAAAAGCTGTTGGCTAGATTTGGCACAAATCTTGGTATGTCATTTCAAATTATTGACGATCTTCTTGACTACACAGGGGATGAAAAGACTCTGGGAAAACCCATCCTTTCTGATTTAAATGAAAGACGTATTACGCTTCCTTTAATATATACATTGAATAACCGCACTTCAGACCGAACACGCATTACCGAATTGATGTCTCAAAAAAACCTTGATAAAGAGTCAAAAATAGAAATTCTTGACCTTATAAAATCCAATGGTGCCCTGGATTACACACGTAAAAAGGCCGAAGAATTTTCCCTTAAGTCAAAAAAAATAATGACCGGATTCTCGGAATCCAAATACCGAGACACTCTTTTTTCAATCCTTGATTTTATCGTAAATAGAAACAAATGAATCCAAATATCGGTTTAATATTGAAAGATTAAAGCCTGTGCTTTATCCAAACTGAATAAATCCAAGGGAGCAATAATGATTGAAATAGAAACAAAGATCAGGATCAATGACATAAAAAAGCTTATCGACAAAATTATATCAGAAGGTGCAATACTGGATAAAGAACGCTACTTTGAAGAAAATACACTATATGATTTTTCATCTCATTCACTCTTCAAAAAGCAGCATGCACTTAGGCTTAGGAAAATAAACAAAAAAATCTTTATAACTTTCAAAGGTTCCAAGCAAAAATCCAGAAAATTTAAAATTAGAGAAGAATATGAAACAGAAGTGAAAAATGAGAAACAGATGAAAAAAATCTTGAAATCCTTAGGATTAATTCCTGTCTTCAACTACAAGAAATTCAGAACCGTTTACAGGAAAAAACACCTTAAAATTTGCCTGGATGAAAGCCCTGTCGGAAATTTTATGGAATTAGAAGGCCAGAGAAACGATATTGTCAAATTTTCTAAAGCTTTAGGCTTCTCAAAAAAAGAATTCATCAAGCTGGATTACATCCAGCTCATCAAAAATTCTGGTAAAATAGAAAACCTAAATCCCTAAAAATTGTAATATATAAATTTATTTTTTTTCCTTTTTACTCGATGACGACTTCTTTCTGCTCTTCTTTTTAGGCTTAATTTTTTTATCAGATTTAGTTCCTTTTATATTTTTTTTAGGCTTAATTTTTTTTTCTGCCCCCAGCTCTTTCCCAAACAAAACCTCGTTTTCCTCCTCAATAATCTCTTCATTATCTGGCTCTATAATTCTATAACCTACAAACCCCATTTTTACTTCTTCCTGAGCAATCCGAATAAGATTTGTCGACCTTGACTTTATCTTTGGTTTTGCCCCTTCCAATAGTTGTTTTGCCCTTTTTGAAGCCAATATTACAAATCTGAATTTACTGTCAATCTTTCCATAATCTTTCAACTAAGTTCATCTCCTTACATCCAACTTCTTACCTGGATTATTCATAAAAATTGCTGATAGATTAGAACAATTAAAACTAGCTTTAACCGTTCTCGATAGAAATATCAGAAGGACTTTGTTCTATACTATCACCATAATATAATTTAATTATATTATCAGCAATTTTTACCTTACAGGCGAGCCGATCTTGCCGCATCTGCTTCGTTACAGCACATTCGTGGTGAAGGACCACAACTTCATGTGCTGTGCCTTGCATTTGCAGCAAGCTCGACTCGCGAATAATCCACGTTCTCCTGAATTATTCACGCTAATTAATTTACCAAAAAAAACATACTAATTCAATATCTTTAATTAAAAGTGTCATTTAAATATTAAAAGTTGCATATCTAATTTATTTAAATTAATCTTATTACTGTGATAGAATGGATGCCAAATTATAAGGATTACTTTTGAAAAAATGAAATAGAAATGCAGTCAGAAAGAAAAAGCCCTTTATTACCTCTTCATCAGGATAGCGGCAAAACAATCTGGGCAGTAGGTGGAGGGAAGGGGGGAACAGGGAAAAGCTTTTTTTCAGCGAGTCTAGCTATAGAACTTTCCGTCCTCAAGGAAAAGGTTATTTTGATAGATGCGGACCTAGGAGGTCCAAATTTACATACATTCCTCGGCATGAAAGAATCCAATTTAGACCTGGGACATTTTATAACAAATAAAGTGTCAAATTTGGAAAACACATTAAGTTCAACACCTTTTAAAGGCCTGAGGCTTTTAAAAGGCACTGAGAATGTTCTCTTTATGTCCAACCTAAATTACTATAAAAAACTTAAATTAATACGTCATATAAAGGCTTTTGATACCAAAAGAGTCATTATTGATATCGGGACAGGAACTTCTTACAACTGTATTGATTTCTTCCTTCTCTCCAATCCAGGCATTCTTATAGTCAATCCCGAACCTACTTCCATCGAGAATGCATACTACTTTTTGAAATCCTGTATCATACGAATATTAAAGCTATACATTGAATATTATAAGATTCAGGATCTCATAAAAAAAATCGCAGAACAGATCCAAGATACATCAAAATCAATCTTTAGCTTTCTCAGCGAAATTCTTTCTCATGATAAATTCTATGCTGACCTTCTATACAAAGCTCTGCAAAAATTCACTCCTTGCCTCATAATAAACAAAGCGAGGGATGAAAGAGATTTTCTCTTAGGACAGTCAATTACAAACGTCGTTCAAAAATACTTGGTTGTCGACCTTAACTTCCTTGGGGTTATCCCCTTTGATAGGAAAGTCCATATGAGCTTGAGGAACTTATCTCCTTACATGAAAATATTTCCTAACTCAGAGGCTGCAACTTCAATAAAATCCATAACAGATAAATTACTGGGAATTAGCAACATAATAGATCATAATTAAAAACGGAATTTTAATATCGTGCTTATAAAAAAAACTGAGGAAATGGACCTTTATGAAATCCTGAACGTAAAAAAGTCTGCTTCCCAACAAGAAATCGAAAGCGCCTATAATTTTGAAAAACTAAGCTACCACCGTGATTCTTTAGCACATTATACACTTCTTTCAGAGGAAGAAAGGCAACTTCATTTAAGAAGAATAGAAGAGGCATTCAATATTTTAGGAAATCCAAAAAAAAGAAAGATTTATGATTCAAAAATGCTGAACTATAGTAAAACACATCAAGAAACTGCCTATTTCCGTCGATCGATTCAAAAACTGCTCATCGAAGATGCAGAAAAGCCTTCATTCCTCTTGAAAATATTTAGAAATTTATTTTCCTTCTCTAAAAAACATTAACAAGGACTACAACTTCATGTGCTGTGCCCTGCACCGACCCAACCAAACCTAGATTAAGCTATCAATAATAAATAACCAAAGACATAAAATTTAGCTAAAATAATCTATTCAAGGTAAAGCAGATGAATTTGAGGGGATGGAAGAAGCGACATTGAAAGATTTAGCCTTTTTGAGTCGATCTTCGAGGGAACCCGACAAAGTCGGGCCTGATGGATGTGTGAGCACTGTATAATCAAATGAGCGGTGTTAATGGTGGCTCGCGGACATTGTGACGCTGCTTAAGATAAACATGCGGAGTTCCAGCAGAGCCGAGAAGATAGGGGAGGAAATGGCGTTAAAAATCTTAGTGGAGCGCAAACATGCCCTCAAATTCATCTTATCTAACCTGAATTATTGGCTACTCGACACAACAATGTCATCCTTTGTATTAAAAATCCCATCATCTCCTGCAGAAGTAAGACGCCAATCTTCATCTGAAAGTTTTTCATACTTTATAACTTTCCCCCATGCATCAAATTGTCCTGCACCCAGAGGTTGAAGACTTTGAAGCTCTTTTAAACTCTCTGGCGCTTCCCCTTTTCGCGCAATATATAAAGTAATCATTCTCTGCATAAGAGTCATATTCGTCTTTGTCAGTTTATGCTTTACAGAATTAAATGCCTCAACTTTCTCTAGAAGCTGTGCTTTTTCCCCTGTCTTTACAATAAAAAGAAAAAATACAATCACTAAAACAAGCAGAAGAATTGCCAAGAAACCTTTTATTCTCATTTTTCCTCCCCGTTTCTCCAGACTTCTATATTATTCCTTCTTTAGAACATAATACATTATATAGAGAAGAGCTGTAAAAAGAAAATGACCCGTGAAGGAATCGAACCTTCAACCTGCTGATTAAGAGTCAGCTGCTCTGCCAATTGAGCTAACGGGCCATAAAAAGGTCTTTAGTTTAGAAAAGTCCTGCTCTCTTGTCAATTCAAAATCCTTTAAGATTTGTGCTAATTTACAGGTGATTTTTTCTATTTTCTCTTTACTCCACACTCTTCACTCATTTATAATGACAAAAAGAGGAATATTCAAAATGAACCTGAACACCTTCTTGATATTATTTTCAGGAGTTCTTATATTCCTCTTAATATTCCTGGTCTGGTTTTTAAAAAACACTGCTTCCAAGATCGAAGAGATGAAAAAAGGCAGGGAAGAAAACAAAGCCCTTGACCTCATGCAGCAGCAAATCGGACAACTCACCCAAAACATCACCCAGCAGCTCCAAAATATGAGCGGCCAGTTCCAGAAGACAACAGGACACATCGGCAGCACACTTGGCGATGTAAAAAGAGACCTGGGCAAGATGGAATCTGTAACGCAGGAGGTTTTAGACAAGGCAAAAAGCATCTCTACACTTGAAGACCTCCTGAGGGCTCCAAAGTTCAGAGGCGGCTTGGGAGAACTCTTCCTCGGAGATTTGCTGTCTCAAATTCTCCCACCGGCTCACTACGAACTCCAGTATAAATTCATGAGTGGAGAAAAAGTGGATGCTGTTGTGAGGATCGGAAAAAATCTTGTTCCCATAGACTCGAAATTTCCTCTTGAAAACTTCAAAAAACATCTGAGCGAAGAGAACACCAAAGGAAAAGAGAGCTTTAAGAAAAAATTTATTGCTGACGTAAAAAAACATATTGATGATATAGCTGAAAAATATATTCTCCCTGACGAAAAAACATATGATTTTGCTCTCATGTATATACCCGCAGAAAACATCTATTATGAAACAATTCTCAAGGATGAAAGCTTCGGCCAGGAAAGAAGTATTTTTTCCTATGCTCTTCAGAAAAGGGTGATTCCTGTTTCCCCGAATTCTTTCTTTGCTTACCTGCAGGTTATTGTCCTCGGTTTAAAAGGCCTTCAAATCGAGAAGTCCGCTCAATCAATATTTCAATCCTTATCGCGGCTTCAAGGAGACCTTGGCCGTTTCAGAAAAGACTTTCAGATTCTTGGATCTCACCTTGGGAATGCCAAAGTCAAATATGATGAGGCAGATAAACGACTGGGAAAATTTTCGGATAAGCTTGAGCTTGTAAGCAGTGATGACTCGAAACAGCTTTCAGAAAAACCCGGAAGCAAGGAGGATTCTTCTTAACCTCTACCAGCCATTTTCTCTATTTCTTTTACCGTCTCAGGATCCGCAATAAAAACGAGTATATCGTTTTCTTTAATCACGGTTTCCTTTGAAGGATTAAAATCATAAGTGCTGCTCTGCATATCTTTCAATGCAACTATGAGAGCACCTGTCTTTTCCTTAATTCCGGACTCGCCTATGGTTTTTCCAATCAGAGAGGATCCCTCTCTTACATGAATCTCTTCAAAACGAAGCACTCTTTCCCTCTCACGAAGCATCATATCAAGGAAAGTCACAACTGCGGGACGTATCATCTCTGAAACCATACGCATTCCGCCAATAAAAGCAGGGGATATCACCGCATCAGCACCTGCCTTCTTTATCTTTTTATGAGATTTAAGGTCAATTCCTTTGCTCACAATTCTTATATCAGGATTAAGGCTTCTGGCAGTGATCGTGACAAAAAGATTTGCCTCATCCTTGGGAAGACTCAGAAGAATCCCTTTAGCTCTCTCGATGCCAGCCGATATAAGAACATCATCTTCAGCAGGATCTCCTTCAATATATAGGACATTTCCCAGAGCAGACAGCATTTCTATGTTTTCTTTTAAAGGCTCAATAACTACAAACTTTTTTTGAGTAAGAAGGAGCTCCTGAATAATGGTCATGGCTGTTTCATCTGTTCCACAGACAATGTAATGATCCTTTAATCTGTTAATTTCTTTTTCCATTCTTCTTCTCCCGAGGATATTTTTTAATTCTCCCTCTACGATAAAACTTGTAATGGAAGAAACAACAAAGGCAATCGTCCCCAAACACAGAAAAATAAAGAAGATTGAAAATATCCTCGCAGCCGGGTTTGTACTGATATCCACGACCTCTCCGTATCCCACTGTAGAAAGTGTAATGACCGCCATATAAAGGCTGTCAAGAAGGGACCATTCTTTTCCCCCGAAAAGTTTAAAACCTGAGACCCCGATCAAAAAAACAACAAGAAAAATTGCAGGGGAGATTAATAATCTTTTTTTTCTATTCATTGATCGAAAATATTTTCCTTTTAATATTTCAATTCCTCAAATGTTATCTCAAATGCCGTCCCATTATTTCTATCAATCTTAATACTGCCTCGAAGCTGATCAGTCAGCATGCTTACCAACTGCAAACCTAACGATTCTGTTTTATTGATATCAAAATCCTCGGGTAAGCCCACCCCATCATCGCTGACAATCAGCTTGAATTTATGATTCTTTTCCGGATGAAGCAAAATGTGAATATTCCCTTTCCTCCCGTCTGGAAAAGAATATTTAAGAGAATTCGAAATCAGCTCATTTACAAGCAAACCACATGGAATCGCTGTATTGATATCCAGCAAAACATCACCTATATCTATTTCCAATTTAATAGAGTTAGGATCGGTTCCATATATCTGGAATAACAAGCGGGAAAGGCTTCGAATATATTCTTTAAAATCAACATCCGCAAAATTTTTTGATCTATATAATTTTTCATGGACAAGTGCCATTGATCGTACACGGGCCCGGCTCTCCTGAAACATTTCCAAATCTTCCTTGTCCCTGACATGTCTTGACTGGAGGTTGAGAAGGCTGGAAATAATCTGCAAATTATTTTTGACCCTGTGGTGAATCTCCTGGAGAAGCACTTCTTTTTCCTTGAGTGATGTCTTAATCTCTTTCTCTATTTCTTTTCTTTCTGTGACATCCCATATATAAGAACGTGTTCCTATGATATTTCCTCCTTCTTTCAAGACAACCACATCCACTTCACAGAATACTTCGGTACCATCTTTTCTAATTCCTTTAAACTCATATCTTTTGGGAATTTTATTTCCACCTATACGTCTTTTATGAAACTCCATAACCCTATCTCTATCATCAGGATGAACAATGGATATATTTAACAAAGCATAAGCTTCTTCTGCGGAATATCCAAAAATATCAGAAAAAGTACGGTTGACATATTTCATATTCCCAGCTCTGTCATCAATCAGGATGGCAATCCCAGCTTTTTCAACCAAATCTTTATAGCGCTTCTCAGATTCCCGAAGCCTCTCTTCCATCTTTTTGCGTTCTGTAATGTCTAAAATCTGAGCAACTGTCTGCATTCTCCCTGCCGAATTTTTGATTACAGTAGAGCTTATTTCAACACGCCTTTTCTCTCCATCTTTCCGTATAATATTGAATTCATACCTGGGAGGAACTTTCTCTCCCCTCTGCCTCCGTATATAACGATCTGTAACAAGACGTGTGCTTTCCTCATCAAGAAAGTCCTTGAAATCACTACCGATTATCTCTTTGCGGGTATATTTACTTATCTTTGCCATTTCCTCATTGGCATAGATCAACCGGTATCGATCATCCACAATAAAAATCCCGTTCTGAGAATTTTCTACGACAGAACGGTACAGTTCCTCACTCTCCTGCAGTGCATCCTCAGCCTGTTTGCGATAAATAGCCATTGCCACCTGTTCTGAGACGAATAAGAGAATGTTTTTTTCCTCTTCACTATATCTGAGGCCTTCGGTATAGCTTTGGACAACAAGTACTCCGATCGTCCTTCCTTCAACTTTAAGCGGCACCCCAAGCCAGTCAATCGAAGGCGGCCCTATTAAAACTATCTCGCCTCTCTCTTCGAGTTTTTTAACGACTTCAGGGGATGCAAGCAGCGGTTCTCCTGTCCGAAAAACATATTCGGTCAATCCTTTTCCGAGTTTCTGATGCCCAGGGTTTTTCTCATATTCATCGACAAAATAGGGGAACCTGACCATCCCAGAATCCTCATCAAAAAGAGCAATATAAAAATTATTCTTTGCAGGCATCAATTCAGTAATAATTTCATGAATCAAGCCATAGAGCTCATCAAGACTCCTGGCAGAATGTGCAGAATCAGAGATTCTATAGACAGAAGCCTGAATCTTTTCTTCTTTTTTGCGCTCTCTTAGGTCACTTACATATACACAATTGTATCCTTTCCCTTCGAACTCCAAATAATTTACTGTGACCTCCACCGGAAAAACTACCCCCTCCTTGGTGCGGTGATGGGACTCAAAGCTGAAAGAGCCGCGCTGCTTGATATCTTTCCAGTGATTCGGCCATACTTCTTCTGGGAAATCCGGGTCTATGTCATGTACAGTCATATTCAGCAGTTCCTCACGTGAATAACCGAGAGATCGGCATGCCATATCATTTACATAGAAAAAGCGTGCATCCTTCCCCATAAAGAAAATACCAGTTCCAGCCCTGTCGATAGAAAACTGCGCCATCTTGAGTTTCTTTTCTGCATCCCTATACCCGGATTTCAACTTCTCAAGTTCAGCAATTCGCCGGCGTGCTTTTTCCAATTCTTTGACAAGTTTTTCTTCAGTTTTATCTTTACTTTTCATGTCCGGATGCTCCTAAAATAATTTTTTATTCAAAATATTTAACTTAGATTATTCATGAACCCAATTTATTATTAGTATATTTAGAAATAAGAAGTTTACGTAATTCTCTGTACATCTTTACAATTTTTTCCATGCTTGAATTCGTATAATCTGTAAGGAATTTCTTCGCCAGGCCTGGTTCTTTCACGTACAACTCAAGTGCTTTTGCATCGATGGAGGCTTGTTCTTTGAAAAATGCCGCTTCCAGAGGATCCCGGACTGCCCGTAAATCCTTAACTGCTTCCTGCCACCTCAAATACAGCAAATTGTCAACGAAATCTATTGCCCACCTGGCAGAATTCTCACTAAATTTATCCGGGTTATATGTTTTATATAAAGGAGATATTTCTTGAACTCCTGCATAAATTGGGACATACGTACTTACATACTGGTTATCAAGATAAAACCAATAAACTCCTCCTATTGGCGCAGGCAGCCAGCCTCTAATTTGTGCAACCATGCCATACCCACCTTTGGAAACATTCCTGCGCCAGGTTATATCAAGCAGTTCTCTCATATCTTTAGTCGGGAACGGAGTTGTCAGCGGGCTTTTTTTCATCCCTCCTTTTCCATCGGGAACCAGCCAGTCTATATCTGCTGTCATGTCATAAATCGTTCCTTTAAAAACAGACCGCTGAAAGGCTATAACATCCTGAACAGAAAGTTTCTTCTCCGGTTTAACAGAGAAAGGATAATACGATATATCTTCGAGATACTGATGGTAGGCATTGTATCCACTGTAAGGTGTAGAGAGCTTCTTATCCGGCCATTCCTTGAAAGAAGGAGCAACCGTACTGTAAAACAACCAAAGACGGTTGATTGCCCATTCTCTTGCTATAGGAACATAGGCTTTCTGCCAGATAAACGGCTTGCCGCTTTCAGGGTCATACCAACCGTGGTCTATAGCTACCTGCATGTAATTCCCAGAGGCCATAAAAAAATCCGGATTATCAAGGTCGATTTCCTTAATAATGCTCCAATTGGGAACAACAGCCACATGGTCATCCGGGACTCTCTGCGCCGCCCATATCGCTCCTGGCTCTCCGCTTTCAGGATCCCAGTCAAACCCAACACTGAAAACTTCCAATACCCAAGCTTCATCATGATCAGCAATACATAGAGCCTCGGACTCTGGGCCGCAGGATGGAAGAAAGCCGTATTCCTCTACAAGTGATGTTATTAGTTTAATGGCATCGCGTGCTGTCTTGCACCTCTGAAGCGCAAAGAGCTGTGCCTGCTCAATTGTCATGATCTGCTTTCCACCCATAGATATATCAGTTTTTAATTCATCCCTCTGGCTGAGTGTACTTTCTCCGATAGCAAGCTGGTGTTCATTCATGTGCGGATAGCCTGTATGGAAATATGCATAAGTTTTTTCCACCTGGGGAATATAACCCAGTATCTTCCCGTATTTATGCAGAGGTTTTTTTACGTCCTGAAGGCCGTAATACACAGGAGCCATAGCACCCTTCTCAAAAGTCTGTGCAGGAACCACATGTACACGGCATTCACTGCAGCAGCCCGTGTGTGAAGTTATAACCGAACCGTCTGCAGAAGCATTCTTTCCTACAATGATATCCGTACAGTGGTCATATAAACGCATATTGTCAGCAAATCCCAATACTCCAGGAAACATTAAAGACAAACAAATCCAGATAATAATGACAAAACAGTTTTTATTTCTCATTTTTTCTCTTTTTTATTTTTTTACAATATTTAAAAATTGCTGCCCAATATATTTTCCCCATTATTAATTTCCTAAAAAATCACCTTATGCGATTTGCTTTACAAAAAAATCTACCTGCAGAGTTTATATCACAAGCAAAATTTGCGGTCAATGACAGATTTCGGGGATTGAACTAGCACAATCTGTTCAAAAAGAAAATTCTAATTCAAAGTAAGCATAAACTGAATTATTAATATCTCTATTCGTATCTCAGGCTATCAACAGGATTCGCCAATGACGCCTTGATGGACTGATAACTAACCGTTATTAAGGCAACAAATAAAACGAGAATGCCGGACAATAAAAACGTCACGATATTAATATTGATACGGTAGGCAAAATTCTTCAGCCACCTGTGCATAAAATAATAAGCGATAGGCCAGGCAATGCAATTAGCCAGCAGCACCCATTTTGTAAACTGTTTGGATAACATAATGACAATTTCCGTGACAGAAGCTCCTAGTACCTTTCGGATACCGATTTCTTTGGTCCGGCTTTCTGCCGTAAATGAAGCCAACGCCAACAGTCCCAGGCAGGCGATGAACAATCCCAGAAGAGTAAAAATCCTAAATATCCTTCCTACCTGCTCATCAGCACGGTACTGCAGGTCAAAATCCGTATCAAGAAAAAAGTTCTCGAAGGGATAACCTGGGAACACCATCTTCCATTGGGACTCAATAAAGGCCAGTGTTTCCTTCATGCTGGTGATATCAATGGATAAGGTGATATACCTAAAACTCTCCGGCAGAAATTCCATGACTAATGGCTCAACCTCGCTTTGCAGCCCGCGATAATGGAAGTCCCTTGTTACCCCTATTATCGGATTTATTCTCCCTCCATATCCCGTCTTCAGATGTTTTCCTAGCACCTCTTCGGGACTACTCCAGCCGAAGGCTTTTACAGCTGCCTCATTGATTAGAAAAGCTCCTTTAATATCTGTACTCATACCTTTTTGAAAGGCTCTCCCAACCACAATTTCAATTCCATAGTCAGGAATAAAATCATGATCAAAATATGTATGAAACATCGACTGACTTTTATCATCCTCCTCTCCGACCAGTCTTATGCCAAAATTAGAGACTCCTCGGCCCGGAATGCTTGAGGAAACTGTAGCACTGGTTATGGAGGGGTGTTTGGAAAACAAATCTTTTACAGTTTCATAATTTTTTTCGATGGAGATCCCTCCCCGTAAAGGGAGAACGAGTTTCTGCTCCTTTTCGAAGCCTAAGTGTTGGTTTTTCATGAAGTTGAACTGCTTGTACATGATCAGAGTCCCAATAATCAGAACAACAGAAATGGTGAACTGGACAACTACAAGCATAGTTCGCATGGCGAAACTTCGAGAGCCAGCACTCTTGGTCCCTTTTAAGGTGAGAACAGGTCTGAATGCAGAAAGCACGAACGCAGGATACAGGCCTGCAGCCAATCCAACCAGAATTCCACCTCCAATCAGTGAAATCAACACAAGAGGATTTAAAAGGTCAACAAAGCTAAGTGAGGTTCCAGTCAGACTGTTTAAAAGAGGAATTGTAAACCTGACAATGACCATCGCAAAACATAACGATAAAAATGCCACCAGCAGAGATTCCCCTAAAAACTGACCGATTAACTGAAACCTTTGAGCTCCCACAACCTTGCGCATTCCCACTTCTTTAGCCCTATTCGCCGCACGTGAGGTAGCCAAATTCATAAAGTTCAGACAGGCGATTATAAGAATAAAAAAACCTACAAAGGAAAAAATGTAGATATATATAGGGTTGCCTGGAGGCTCGATTTCATAGCGGAGATGAGAGTGGAGATGAATGCCGGATATCGGCTGCAGGAAGTATTGATAAGCAGAGCCCCTGCTGCCCAACTTTTTCCCCACATATTTATCTGCTAGAGAGCTGACCTGTTGGGAAAACTTTTCAACATTCACATTTGGCTTAAGCTTCAAATATGTATAAAACATGGTTGAATACCAGTTGGACATCTCACTCCAGTTTGAAAGTGTCTCCAGAGAAGCAATCAAATCATACTTAATATGAGTATTTTCCGGAGGATCAGCCACAACTCCTGTTATCTCATACTCTCTCTTATTAATTTCCAGAGTTTTTCCTAGGGGATTTGCACGGCCGAAATATTTAAGCGCCATTCTCTCCGAAATAACCACAGTTTGAGGCCGGGTCAATGCTTCCTTGGAATTTCCCTGAATAAAGGGGATGGTGAATATATCAAACAGTTCTTGGTCCGCATACATGAAATAATCTTCATAAAAGAATGTCTCCTCCTGTCTGACTAACCGGCTACTGGTTGTCATAGCCCGGGCGGCATTTTCGACTTGGGGATAATCGGACTTTAAAGTTGGAGCCACCATGGGCGAAATTGGAGCAAAAACCCGGTTGGCGGTTTGGGTGCGGATGTCCTGGGCAATACGGTAAATCCTTTCGACATCCTTGTGAAACTTGTCATAGCTCAATTCATGGCGTACATAAATAAAAATAATGAGACAGCATGCCATACCCATAGCGAATCCGGCTGTGTTAACAAAGGAATATCCTTTATGCCTGTGGAAATTTCGCCAGGCAATTTTAAAATAATTTTTTAACATTGTAGACCTCTAAAAGGATGATCTCTTCAGACCTGGATAAGAGTATCATTTGTAAGTTCTCTTAGTTATATGTGAATTACACTCATACACTCATGTAGTTATACGGTCAGAATCCAAAAAGGTTTACTCGAAATATCTTATCAATATCAAAGCTGTATTTAAAATCCAGCGGTAAATACGTACTCTAACTGCACTGCAGTCCGGCCATATTTTCCACATTCCGCTCCTACATATGTAATGCCAAAACAAAGCGTTTAATATAGTTGACTCTTTCCTAATTAATTGATATTGTTTTGTCACGCTAAACAGAAGGGACAATAATGAGGACTAATATCCCCAAATGTTATTATTTATACTACATTTTTTTACGGATACAAAAATCGTTTACGAAAACATTAAAAAAACATTGATTCAACAATCATAACAATTAAAAAGGAGGGAGAGAAATGATATGGTGGATTCTTTCATTAGCCTTCGTAACAATTTTATCATACTTATCAGATGTGGGTACCCTTGCATTCATGCAAGACTTAAGAGTTCCATTATTTAATGCTTCTATTAGTAGCATTCTAATTCTGCTTTGCATGTTAGGAGTACTTGTAAGATCGCTGCATATGGCAAAAATAGGAGAAAAAGAATTTCTTAGGAAAAAAATAGACGAAACTGAGAAACAATTGAAAGTTCTCCAAGAAAAAGAGAAATAATTAAGGTTTTATTTTCTGCTTTTTGAGAATTTTTCCCTTTTTGCCTGTGTCCTGAATCATTATCGAGACACTTTCTTGTGAATATTGGCAGTTTTGACTCAAGATATGCGAAATGTTATAAATAGATACCTTCTTATATTATGATGGTATTCATTCTATTAAGGAGAGTAAACCATGAAGAGTCTTGATGATTACTTGCCGATAGTGGGAGAAAAAGTCATTGGCAACATCTATAAAAAAGCTCGTCACTTGATAAACAAGCACATTGTCCACATCAACTCGACCGCTTATGGAGGTGGTGTAGCCGAGATCTTGAACAATCTTATTGTTTTATTAAATGACATCGGAGTCGATACTGGTTGGAGAGTTTTAATCGGACCTTCTGATTTTTTTTCAGTGACAAAAAAATTTCACAACGCCCTCCAAGGCAATTCTATAAATTTATCTCAAAATAAAAAGAACCTTTACTTGGAAACAAACAGCAGATTTTCCACATTCACCCATCTCGATCATGATTGTGTTATTGTTCATGATCCCCAACCACTTCCACTAATCAAATTCAATAAAAAAATACAGCCCTGGGTGTGGAGATGTCACATCGACATCACCCATCCCAATACAGATCTGTGGAACTTCATAAAAACTTTCATTCTTCGTTATGATTTAATGGTCATCTCTAGTAAACGATTTAAAAAACCAGATATTCCAATAGAACAAAGAGTTATACATCCTTCTATTGATCCACTGTCTCCAAAAAACATGGATTTATCTAGTGAACTCATTGCAAAAACCTTGAAAAAATATTCAATCCCCACAGATATACCTTTGATCACTCAAGTTTCTAGATTCGACCCCTGGAAAGATCCTGTGGGAGTTTTGAATGTATTTAAACTTGTCAAAGAAAAATGCAATTGTCGTTTGATATATTGTTATAACATGGCACCAGATGATCCCGAGGGAATAATCATATATAACAAAATGAAGAGAATAGCCCAAAAATATTCAGATAGAGGGGATGTTCTATTTGTACTTGGAGATAATCAAATACTAGTAAATGCGTTACAAAGAATTTCATCAGTCATTATCCAAAAATCTATTCGAGAAGGATTCGGTCTGACGGTCGCAGAAGCCCAGTGGAAAGAAACTCCTATAGTGGCCTCAAACGTCGGAGGCATCCCAGACCAGGTATTGGATAATGAAACAGGCTTTCTTGTTGACCCTGACGATATCTCTGGATGTGCTGAAAGAATTATAACCTTGCTAAAAGATGAGAAGTTGGCAAGAAAAATGGGGAAAAAGGCAAAAGAATATATAAAAAAAAATTTTCTTATTACTCGTCATCTCGATGACTATTTATCTCTTTTAATTGAACTCTTGAATAACAATTAGCATATACTTCATCTAAAAAGCAGTGAAAATTTGAACTGTGTACTCACTTGATGTAAACTTATACTAAATTTTTATGCGATCAAAATATTCTAAAAATAAGAGAATTGTTGCAATTTCCAACAGGCTTCCGGTCACTATTCAGAAAAGAAAGGGCAATATAAACATACTTCAAAGCCCGGGAGGCTTATCCACTGGACTTCGAAGCCTCCAATCGGAGAAAAAAGTTATTTTTGTTGGCTGGCCTGGATACATACCTGAAAATCCACGCGAGCAGAAGTATGTTGAAGATGTTCTAATATCCCAGCATCAGTGTTTCCCGGTGTTTTTAACTCGCACTGAACTTGACAAGTATTATTATGGATTTTCGAATAGAACTTTATGGCCTCTTTTCCATTATTTTTCCTCATATTGCACATTTGATGAAAACGACTGGAAAATATTTAAAAAGGTTAATCAGAAGTTTTCTAAAAAAGTCATTGAAATCACACACCCAAAGGATATTTTCTGGATCCATGATTATCTTCTCATGCTTCTTCCTCAATTGATCCGAGCCTATTATCCAGAAAGTGCCATTGGATTCTTTCTGCACATTCCTTTTCCGTCTTCAGAGATATTCCGAATCCTTCCATGGAGAAATGAAATTCTCCAAGGTCTTCTTGGAGCAGATCTTGTCGGCTTTCACACTTATGAATATGCCCGGCATTTCCTAAGCAGCACACTGCGGCTTTTAGGATACGAAAATGAGTTTGGTACTATCTCTTTAAAAGATAGATCAGTTAAAGTTGAAAATTTCCCTATGGGCATAGATGCGAAAAAGATTGAAAATTTAATACAAAAAACTTCTACACAAAAAGACATAAATAAATTAAAAAAATCTATCGCTGCAGATGATAAAACCATCATCCTCTCGGTAGATAGATTAGACTACACCAAGGGCATTCCTCAACGCTTAAAAGCTTTTGAGTCGTTTCTGTCTAGGAATTCGGAGTGGCACAACAAAATTATTTACATTATGGTCTGTGTTCCCTCCAGGACTAAAGTCAGAGATTATTTCCTGCTTAAACAAGAAGTTGATAGACTCATCGGGAAAATAAATGGCCGCTTTGGCAATCCTAATTGGATGCCAGTTCATTACTTATATAAGTCCTTTCCTTTTGAAAAACTTTTACCTCTATATGCTGCAGCCGATATTGCGCTCGTTACCCCTATTCGAGACGGAATGAACTTGGTTGCCAAGGAATATGTCGCCGCAAAAACACAAAACCTTGGTGTTCTTATATTGAGCGAAACAGCAGGGGCAGCCGATGAATTAAGCGAGGCTTTAGTAATAAACATTAACAGTAAAGAAGAAATAGTAAATGCCCTATCAGAAGCTTTAAATATGCCAGAACAAGAAAAAGCCAAGCGAATGAAAGCCATGCGCCATCGAATACTTGAATATGATATAAATCATTGGATTCAAAGCTTTATTACAAGTCTCGAAGAAACAAAAGCTTCGCAGGCAAAACGTGAATGTTTGAAACTGAGTGGGGGTTGGAAAACAAATCTTTTTACCGACTATAGTTCCGGTAAAAATCGACTGCTCTTCCTCGATTACGATGGCACTCTAATTACTTTCAGCAATAGACCGGAAGAGGCTAAGCCAGATATAAAGTTGAAGAGAATTCTTCTCATGATTGCAAAAAATCCAAAGAATATGCTTGTAATAATCAGTGGGAGAGACAGACAAACAATGGAGCAGTGGTTGGGAGATATTCCATGCTCATTAATTGCAGAACATGGAGCCTGGCTCCGTTCGGATGGGAAGAGTGAATGGAAAAAGCAAAAAACGATCTCTTCTAATTGGAAAGATCAGATAAAACCTATACTAAAATCATATGAAGCACGGGTTCCTGGGTCTTTTGTGGAAATAAAGGAATTCGGATTGGTATGGCATTATAGAAAATCCAATCCTGATCTAGGAAAAATGAGATCCTGTGAGCTGTTTGATAATCTCAACGAATTGCTAGCCAATACTGAACTTCAAGTCATTCATGGCAAAAAGGTGATAGAAGTTAGACCTCTCGAGGTAAATAAAGGCACAGCGATAAACAAAATCATA
Organism: Candidatus Aminicenans sakinawicola JGI OTU-1; assembly: GCA_000493965.1. Classification (GTDB taxonomy): domain Bacteria; phylum Acidobacteriota; class Aminicenantia; order Aminicenantales; family Aminicenantaceae; genus Aminicenans; species Aminicenans sakinawicola. Next base: position 62,361 of record AWNV01000005.1, on the reverse strand, counting down.
AATCAAAAAAAATGGGATTTCATAATAGCCATAGGAGATGATTGGACGGATGAAGATATGTTTAGAGTATTGCCACCTTCTGCCTATTCAATAAAAATCGGCTATAGCACAACCAAGGCAAGATTCTTCTTAGAATCGCCCCAGGAATGCCGCGATTTTCTACATAAACTAACTAAAAAATAACTGTAAGTTCTTGATTATGAGGCAAAATCTTGGTAATAAGTGGCACGCCCGGAGGGATTTGAACCCCCGACCTTTGGATTCGAAGTCCACCGCTCTATCCGCTGAGCTACGGGCGCACCAATAATTCGAATCCTTATTATAACAAACCGTTCTATTTTATAAACACGAAATTTAAACCATGAAATGCACACTCCTGTTTGGCTGGATTTGTAGATTAGATATAACGCAAAGAAAAAAAGGTTTTTATTCGGACAGGGCAGCTCCTATTAGATATGCAAGAAATAAAAATTAAATTCTACGTCACAGCCACTCTAAAAAACAGTAAAGATTTTAATATCTATTTATACTAGATTACAGGAGTTTCCACAATTTCTATTTGACTACTCTTCCTTTTACATTTGATATGTTGACGCTGCCGCTTCCATCTCTTTTAATTATAACGTCTTTCTCAACACCGTTGACTCTTATGGAGCCTGATCCGTCGATTATTGTCACATCACCCAGGACATCTCTTATGTCTATCGATCCGGAATTATCATCTATTGAAATTGAACCGTGAATATCTTCGAAGTCAATATCCCCCGAACCGTCATCGATATTCAAATCCATTACTTCCGGCATCTTTACAGTGAGATTGATGAGCTTTTCCCTAAAAGCAGAAAGCTTAAAGGGAGGACACAGTCATTTATGAGAACTTTATTTTGCTGAAACCGTCATTTATGATATGATAAATAAAATTCTTATGTTTAAGAATATAGAGATATCAGAAATTTTTCACTCTTCCGATTCTGCCGTTGTGTATCATGGAAATTGTTTGGACTTATTGAAGGATATACCCGATGGATCCATGCAACTTATAGTAACTTCACCACCTTATAATATAGGAAAAGAATATGAAAATAGATTGAAATTGGATGATTACCTTAATCAACAGGCGATTGTTATAAAAGAATGCACAAGAACTCTTTCTGAATGCGGAAGTATTTGTTGGCAAGTTGGGAACTATGTTGACAAGGGATCAGTCATCCCTCTTGACACTGTTTTGTATCCAATCTTCCGTGGTCTTGGTCTCAAGATGCGTAACCGTATTATCTGGCATTTTGAACACGGATTACATTGTTCTAAAAGATTTTCAGGCCGTTATGAGACTATAATTTGGTTTACAAAATCAGAGAACTATGTTTTCAATCTTGATCCAGTTCGGACACCTCAAAAATACCCCGGCAAGAAATATTTTAAAGGGCCCAAAGCTGGCCAGTATTCATGTAACCCATTAGGTAAAAATCCTGGAGATCTTTGGGTAATTCCAAACGTGAAAAGTAACCATGTCGAAAAAACAGAACACCCATGCCAGTTTCCTGTAGAATTAATTGAACGTTTAGTTCTTTCTATGTCTTATGAAGGAGATTGGGTGCTTGATCCGTTTCTTGGTGTCGGTACTTCGATAATAGCAGCAATTCGACATGGTCGTCGTGGCGTAGGGGCAGAAATAGTTAAGAAGTATATTGATATTGCAAAGGACCGAATTAAGCAGGAAATCAATGGGGCTTTGAGGACACGCCCAATGAATAAGCCAATATATGATCCAAAACAGGCTGGAAATCGAATAGCGATAGCACCTTCTAGAACAAAACAAGATTTTGGGCAAATGTCTTTATTGGAAAAGCAAAACAAAAGGTGTGCAACAAAATGAAAATTATTGAGCTTTATTCTCATTTGAATGGTCTTGAGTTTTTAATGGTTCATAAACCGGGACTATGGAGAGAGATCAAGCATGTTATCAGGGATGTAGATGCAAAGGCTTGCAAAACAAAAGTATCGAAGGAAAAAGGCATGAAGGGAAAACTCCTATATAGCCCAATTGATATGAATCTCCATTTCAAAAGTCTTCTAACTAAGGCTGGTTGGAAAGAAAGTCGAGTAAGCTATTGGGTTACGAAGAATGAAAAGCTCATAAGAAAAATCATTTCAATGAATCCCAAAGAACAAAAAAAGGAGATTGAAGCGACCGGAGAAACACCGATCTACAGTTATAACCAAACTGATTTTGTGAAGGATCGTGTTGCCATTGAAGTTCAGTTTGGCAAATATTCATTCGTTGCATATGATCTCTTCGTGAAACATCTTGCCTTTTATGTGGGAGATCATATTGATGTAGGTATTGAGATCCTTCCAATGAAAGCCCTGCAGTCTCAGATGAGTTCAGGAGTTTCATATTATGAAGGTGAATTCTATAACGTCATCCGCCAAGGTAGAGGGGTTCCGGCTGTTCCTTTAGTTATTCTTGGTATAATGCCATAAAAAAGTAAGTATGTGAATATTGCAGTTTGGCTGCGCTAATTGTCAGATTATAAGAGAGTCAATCAAAAAATTAAGCTATTTTCCCGCCTTAAATGAGGTTTATGGCGGGATTCACCACGAGGTTCATCACGGTAATCCGTACTTTAGGTTGACGAGAACGAGGCGATTGGAACCCTGATGAGGATTATAATGACAAAAAGAACATGTATATTAAATATTGAGAGAATGGGTGCTAAGCCCATTTTAGCTTCCTTTGTTGCATTTGTTTTTGCTTCAGTAGTTGTGATTGGGCTAACGTTATTTAAATATGGTTATGACGCAGATTTTTACAAAAATATTCTGGTAGAGGCTCACGGGATGTTACTCGACATCCTTGTAATAGGTATTTTTATCTTTGCATTGCACAAATTAGGTGAAAAAAGGCTTGACAATAAAAGATACCATGACGAAATTGACGATTTTAAATTTTGGGAATCTGAAGAAGCTAAATTTAGAATAATAGGCAATATCAAGAGACTAAATAGAAATGATATTACCGAAATAGATATTTCTTATTGTTATCTTAAAAACGCTGAGTTAGGTGGTGTTCAACTTCAAGGCGCTAATCTCTTAAAAATAAACCTTCAGGGAGCAACGCTCTTTGGTTCTAATCTTCAACAAACCGATCTCGGGTTTGCTAATCTTAAGGAAGCCAATCTTGGCCAGGCTAATCTTCAGGAAGCCGACCTCTCAAAAGCTGATATTCAAAAAGCAGTTCTTGTGGAGGCTAACCTCCAAGGCGCCAATTTAATGGAGGCTAACCTAGAGGAAGCCGATCTTGGGTTTGCAAACCTAAAAAAATCAAATCTAGAAGATGCCAACCTCACTGATGCTTTCCTTCAGGAAGCAAATCTCGCTGGAGCCAATCTTGAAAAAACTAACCTATTAGGTGCTAATCTCAAAGGAGCAGAACTGTTATATGCTAAAATGCAAACATCCCTACATCTAGGAATTGAACAGCTCACGCAAGCTAAGACACTTTATAACGCCAAATTAAACCAGATGCATATGGAAATAATTAAAAAAGATTTTCCTCATCTCTTAGAAAAGCCATGGGAAGAATAATTGAGGCAAGTGGAAGCCGAGGCCTTTCATCCCCAACCTAACGATTGTGAAACAAGGAAACCTTAAGAGGTATTTACACTTCTTATTAATAAAGACGTAATTACGTTTTTATTATTCCCATCTAGAATATAAAGGTCCAATAATTGAAAAAATCTAAAATTTTCCATGGAATAAATGCGTTTAGAATTTGTTCTCTTGATAATCGGATAGATGGAGAAAGCAAAAGAAGTGGGGATTTGGATTCGAAGTCCACCGCTATATCCGCTGAGCTACTGGCACACCAATGATTCGAATCCCTATTATAGCAAACCGTTCTATTTTATAAACACGAAATATAATCCCTTGAATTTAGATTATCGTGGGGACTTAATTAGGCAAAGACTAAGGAACTCACTGCAGCCAAGGCAAAAATATCTTAATCGCTCTTTATATAATACTGCAGGCTTTCTTATAATTTTTTTAGGCTGAGATTATGAAATGGAAAATTTTTAGCTTAAATTTGCTCTTATTTGACTACTCTTCCTTTTACATTTGATATGTTTACGCTGCCGCTTCCATCTCTTTTAATTATAACGTCTTTCTCAACACCGTTGACTCTTATGGAGCCTGATCCGTCGATTATGGTCACATCACCCAGGACATCTCTTATGTCTATCGATCCGGAATTATCATCTATCGAAATTGAACCGCGAATATCTTCGAAGTCAATATCCCCAGAACTGTCATCAACGACCATATCTCCTGCTACATTAGAAACAATGATTTCGCCTGAGCCGTCGTCAATGTTCAAATTGCCTTCCACATTAGAGACATTGATTTCACCGGAACCGTCGTCAATATCCAGATTGCCTGTTATATTTTCGATGTGCATCTCGCCCGATCCATCATCAACAACCATTGCTCCATTTATGTTATCAACAGTTATAAAACCAGAACCGTCATCGATATTTAAATGCATTACTTCCGGCATCTTTACGTTAAGATTGATGAGCTTTTCCCTAAAAGAGAAAATAGAAGAAACGGAGTTGTCAAATTTACTGATTAAAACAGCTTTGCTTCCCACTTTCTTTAGAGAAAGTTTAACATTTCTCTTTATAAAATCTTCTGCCCTACTTTGACTCATTCCTCTGAGTACAATTTCAGCCTCAACTTCAATATTTCCAATTCCTTCTTTAATCCCATTTACCTTTAAAAATCCGGCTCCACAGTCTATCTCCAACTTGTCAATTCCACCGGCAGGCAGAGTCAGATTTTTTACATCCTGATGAGAATACGAAAACGTCAAACACAGAAAAAACAAGATTGTGAACAAGATTTTAGTTTTCATGAATTCCTCCAAATCTTAAAAATAGACCTATATTCCTATCTCACTAATATATACGCTTACAATAAGAAAAAGTTCCCTAAAAACAGAAATCCTAAATATATCGAGTGCTATTTTGACTCTACGCTCTTGTCACTAAATTGCAAAATCTCAACGTTTTTTCAGTGTGTCGGTTCCGTCACGATCTGCCTTGCTGTCCTTTACAATTACTAAACATATTTTTTTCATGTTTCCTCCTCCTGAATTCATTATTTAATTCTCCAATCCGGACCCCAAAGAAAAAGCTTTGCCAAGAAAGGAACCAATTCCATGATATATGCGGGTTTCCGGCACATAAATTACTGGCTTTAGTTTTGCGATATCAGGATTTCCATCTTCTCCAAGAACAGAGGCATCGGCTTTCACATCAACGATTTCACCAATAAATTGAGTATGAAGTCCAATTTCAACAGTTTTAACTAACTTGCACTCGATGATACAAGGAAATTCTTCAACATAAGGTGCATCTACAAACTCACTTCTTACAGGCTTAAGCCCGGCGGCAGAAAATTTATCTCTGTCTCTGCCTGAAAAAATCCCAAAATAGTCAGCCTCCTTAACATAGTTTTCAGAAGGAATGTTAATAGTAAAAGCTCTCCGCTCCAGGATATTTCTGTAAGAATATCTCTCTTTCCTCAAGGAGATCGCAATGCACGGAGGCTTTGAAGAGCACATCCCTCCCCAGGCAACTGTCATTACATTTGGCTTTCCTTTCCTGTCATAGGTTCCGACAACAAAAGCCGGAGCAGGATAAACGATCGCCTTTGCACCTAAAGATTTTTTCATGGGCATTCTCCTGTATTCCAAATTGAGTCTTCATACAAAACCTATCCTGGATCATTCACAAGCCGAGGTTACACAAATACATTCAAGGCAGCAGGAAGGATAGAAACTTTAAATTTTCTGACCCCCTCAATGACTTTGCCATCATACTGAATATCGATTTTTTCTTCCGGTATGACCTCGAAATTGGTATCAGTAAATATTTTAACTTCGTCCCTCCTCGGATGTCTGCCCATATTTACCTGAGTACAAATAACTATAGAATGTATAGTGGAGATTGAATTGATAACACAGCATTCCAACTTTCCGTTGAATGGCGAAGCATTAGGTGTCAGTTTCAACCCGCTGGCATAACACGGAACATTTGCAAATACAATCAGTGAAAAATTGACCTGACTTTGAAACTTGCTTGTCTTGAGCATCACTCTGCAAGGGACATCTTTCCGGGCAAACGATTTTCCTATCGAAAAAATACCTGTGATTATTTGACTCGTCAAGCCGTAGTTTCTCCACATAGAATGATGAGTGAATATTTCCTTAACATAACGATTAACTGTCACCCCAAGTCCCAGGCTCATGGATCCGAGGAATGTAACGGGGCTGGATAATCCCTCGATTTCTATCTGGCCTACATCAACTTTTTTAAATCTCCCGGTTTTAACCGCCCGCACTTGAGATTCCATATCATGACAGCCAATCCCCTGGATTATATCATTAGCAGACCCAGTGGCTATCATTCCAAGAATAGAATCAGATTTCAAATGCAGCATTTCTGTAGCGATCAGGTTCATGGTTGTATCCCCCCCGACTCCTACGATAATTTGGAATTCATTTGCGGCCTTCCGGGCCAACTGCCTCAGATGCTCTTCACTCTTTGTAATAAAAAGCCGGTAATGTATCGTATTTTTCTTGAAGTAATTCTCGACCTTCTCAAGGCGCCTTAATGACTTCCCTCTTCCGGACGAAGGATTAAACAATACTGCAACAGTTTCCATTTTTTTTATTATATCAAAGAAATCACAACATCCAAAAGGCACATGGTAATATTTTTTATATCTCGCCAGACTCAGCAGCCCCATAGAAGATTGAGTTAAAAAGATACCTGAACGAACCATGCGACTGGCCTCTATACTGGGCTGGAAATCCAATGAGTATTATGTTTCCTTTCTCAAAAGAAACATCAACAATCGCACTATTGCCTCTCAAATATTCTTCGCCATTCATCCAGCCGCTGAGAAGGCTATTAGCAGGGTATCGGACAACACTAGTTCCTTCATTAGCTTTAAAAACAGGGCTTCTCCGAAAGAAAATCGCAGCATCCCTTTTATAGCCAAAAGCAATGGGATGTGTTGGGTCATTTAAAATCCTAAGCAGGGAGCCAGGCACAAAAAACTCTTTTCTGCTGACTCTTTCTACATTGTTTGCAACCCCCAGATTAAAACGCTTGATACAAAATCCAGAAGCAGAATTTAGTGCAATCAATGCCCCACCTTGTTCAATAAATTCCCTGATATTTTTCACTCCAATTTCGCCGATTCCACCAGAATATTCCACGGGAATAGATTTTTCAGATATCCCATTTACAATAGTATCTTCCCTGATATCAGGCAACAGGATGACATCGAAATCCTTTCCAAGATTTCCATTTCTTATATCCCTGTTAAAAACATTTTTATATGCAAATTCATACTGCTCCAGAACCCACCTGGTCCAGCCTTCATCCATAGATGCTGACCAGCTCTTATAAAGGCCGAGCCTGGGCAGTTTCAATACGTAAGCTTTTGCTACAGGCTTTTCCTTTAATCCCTCAAAATGAACGTATAAATCTTTAGCAATGGCCTTTAAATATTTTTCAAGTCCAGGTTTCTGCATGACAATCATTGTCCCAGGAGCATAAAATTCACCGCCTGTCTCAAATTCCCCTGCACTCCATAAAACCCTGTAGTCTCTTTTCAACAGTCTGTTCAAAGCCACAATATCGTCATTTGTAGCATGCCCCCATATATAACAAACAGCTTTATCCTTTATCTTAACTTTCCCTGCCGGCTTATCGATTTTCTTAAGCAGGACAGCCTTTACTTCACAAGGTTTCTCAATCTGAATCACATCAACTCCCATAAGAAGAGGCAGTGTGTGTCCCACTACATCATAAGGGGTCTTGAGCGGGCCTCCTGCATATTCCCTTATTTCAGGATAAACCTGTCTTTCAAGCAAAGTCTTTGCAAAACCTCCAAAAGGCTGAGCCATATAAACAATATAAGTTCCTGCAGGATAGGTATAGCCGTCAGCTACAAAAGATCCTTTGGCCTGGTGTATTTCAACACCGCCCAACTTTAAGACATTCATCATTTTTACTGCTGTTGACAGGTCTCTTTGTTGTGCGGGAATAACAAAGGCATAAGGAGTCTTATTCGCAGCAACTGCTTTCTTTTGGACTCTATAAAAATTCCTTATCCAATTTTCTCTTAATCTGGCTGCATTAGTCAGTGCAGCCATTACTGCTGAATAATCATAATCCAAGATATCTCTCAGAGTCCATTTTCCACCTTTCCACGGCATAGGCATTTTCACCGAAGGTTCTCTTGCTGACAGAGACAGATTTTCAAACTCAACAGTAATAGGAGTAGCCATCTTCACGCTTGCCGCTTCTGTCAGGATGCGGATTCCTCCATGATAATGGTGGTAAGCCCTTGCCGGCGTCCAGGCATCAAACCCACTGCTGTGCATTACACCACCCTTTCCCTGCGCAGTTAATTCCGAAGCAATAAATGTTCCCATCACCGCCACCTGCTGCCTGATTATCGGGTCAATATTCGGTTCATATGGGTCCACATAAGGAGGCACAAATAACCTTGCGCCGCGGTTCCCCATCTGGTGCATGTCCACAATGATAAATGGATGCCATGCATTATGGACATTCAGCGTGAGGCGTGACTCTACCTGGGTAAACACATACCAATCTCTGTTATTGTCATGCCCCACATATTTATGATAAAGCCAGGGCATTTGGCATCCTTCATACTTTGTCCCTAAGTTCTTCCTGTACCAATCCACGACCATCTGGATTCCATCAGGATTGTGCATAGGGAGCAATAGGAGTATGACATTATCAAGAATATCTTTTGTCTTCACGTCGTTTTTTGCGGCAAGGTCATAGGCCAGCTCCATAGACATCTGAGAGGCTCCTATTTCAGATGCATGGATGGAACAATTTACCATCACAATGGCTTTGCCTTCAGAGATTATTTTATGGGCATCTTCATCCGTAATTTTGCGGGGATCCGCAAGCCTCTGCTGGAATTCACGGTATTTTCCCAGATTTTCATGGTTTTTCTCAGAAGTTATGATTGCCACTATAAAAGGATTGTCCATTGTCGTCTTTCCCACTTCCCTGACCACAACCCTGCTGCTGGCCTTATCCAGTTTCATGAAATAGTCAATGATCTGATGCATATCTGCAAGTTTTTTATCACTTCCAACCTTGAAACCTAACGTGTCTTCTGAATTTGGGACTTGTGATGAGACAATATGGACTAAAAAAAACATTGATAAGACAAAACATGAGATTTTTATTCTCTTCATAACGCCTCCTTAAAAAGGATATAAGAAATGTGTAATTTACCGCTATTGAGACTTATTATTTATCTATTTCCCTCTATAAGGAACTCCCTTTTTAATCCACTCAGGAGCAGGTTTGCCCTTCAGATAATGGTCAAAATATTCTTTCATCCTGATTGAATAATCCAGTTTGTTGGGATATTTCTGTAGGTGGTGAGGCTCCCCACGGTACTGAAGGAATATGCAGTCCTTTCCCAACCGCCGCATCGCCAGGTAAAGTTCAATCCCCTGGTACCAGGGAACAGCCCCGTCATTATCGCCAAACATGATGAGCAGAGGAGTCTGAATGCGGGTGGCAAAAAATACAGGGGAATTTTCAATATAGAGTTCAGAAAATTCATCATAACTTTCCCTTGTATAAATCAAAACATCTTCCTTTTTCGCAAGAATTCTATCAAAACTAAATAGGTCAACTTCTTCCTCTTCCGCTTTTTTGTTTTCTTTTGCCGATTCAGGTTTTTCTCCGGCTTCTTTTTCCGATTTTTCTTTATCCGCTTTTTCTTCTTTGAAATGGCAAAAAGCCAGCCACTTCGAATCATTGGATAGTGCAAATCGTTCTACCTTCTCGAACTGCTTGATCTTTCCTGTCTTAGTTTCAAGAATGGCCATTCCCTGTTTGGGCTTTTTTGTCCCGGACTTTTCAAGTTCTACGGTTTCAGGTTTAATATTCATTACCACCCAGCAGGAATCTTTCGAGATAACAGGCTTGCTTCCTCTCTCGACTGCAAAAACTTTCCCTGTTTTTATGCATTGTACTTGTACCTCTCCATCACCCCTGTCCGGCTGAGCACTATATGCCAACCATGCTCCGTCTTCAGAAATTACCGGGCTGTGGATTTCTTTAAACTTCATGACATCCTGGAATGTCATTGCTTTTTTCTGTTCACTTTCAGCGGTAAGACCAATGTGTAAAATTACCAAACATAAAAAAGCGGCAAGTATAAATCGAAGGCTTACTTTTTTATGCATTTAAATTCCTCCTCATAACATGTTTATAGCTTTTTATTGAGAAAATCTGCATAAGTCTAAATATGAATACCTTATTAATTCCCACATATTCCTCTAAAAGAAAGCTTATAACACAGCAAAAATTTGAAATCAATTACATGAAGGCCAAGAGCTCCCAAATGCTAGATGTGTTTGTATATTGAATTTTTTTCTTATAATATACGCATGCACTGAGAAATATAGGTAGTACAGAATAAAACATGACAGAAAGACAAAAATTCAGCCGCGACTTTTATGAAATCCAGCGCAGACAATGGATAAAAAGCCTATTTCTTTTCCTCCTCTTAATAGTCTTTTATTTATTTGCTATCGGGTTTGTTTCATTTGTCTTTGTCATAAGCCTTGGATTCTTTTTGCCGGGAATTTCTTTCCCTTCAGGAGAGTCTCTAACAACGATTCTTATGATAATTTCTGCTGTGTCGATTCTTATTGCTGTCTTCCATTTTTATGACGCAAGAAAATTCGGAGCCAAATTCATTCGGAGACGCATGCAGGCAGAACCTCCGGATTCCAACGACCGGTATCATAAACGGTTTTCAAACACCGTGGAAGAAATCAGAATTGCAAGCGGGCTGCCTTTCGTTAAGCCTTATATCATTCCATCATTTGCCATTAACTCCATGGCTCTAATAGAAGAGGATAAAACTCCAAGTATTATCGTGACAGAAGGCCTGCTTGCAGAATTTACACGAGACGAACTCGAAGCCGTGATTGCACACGAATTAGCTCATATTATCAGAGGAGATACTTTCTACATTACCCTTGTGTGTTCCCTTGCAAATTTTTTCGAACGCCTCAGGGAAGCTATAGAACCTGAAACACAGCCGCAAGGAAAAGCGTATCAAAATCAGCAGGCCGCCCAAGGTGGACCCCTGCTGGTTTATCTTGCCCTTTCAGTTTCTGCAGTCGTCATGCACATACTCAGCACCCTTATCAGCAGGCAGAGAGAAATTCTTGCTGATTCTGCCGCTGTGGAACTCAGCCGGAACCCAAGGGCTCTTGCACGGGCGATATACAAGGCGCATGTTAAAAATTCTTTCGTTGGAGACTTCAACCTTACGTACAGCCCTCTGTTTATTGTACCGCCTGAATCAAGAGGGGACTTCGACGGATTTTTCAGCAGAATTTTCAACTCCCACCCTCCCCTTATGAAAAGGATCAAACTTCTTGCAGATATGGTTCCCACAATACCTGCAAAAATAATCGAAGAAGTCTGGGAAATCCAAAAGAAGAAAGAAAAAGCAAGGGATGTTATTGTTTCCCATGAAGAACTGCTGCGGAAGAAAACCCAAATAAGCCCAACAGCCGAAGAATCCTCTGACAAAGAAGGGAAAATCTGGCTGATTAGAAATCCCAAAGGACAATGGAAAGGACCGTTTTCTATCGAAGAATTAGTGTTCCTTAAGTTTTTCACTCCATTAATGAGGATAAAGAACACACAGGAAGACATTCAAGCCCAAGCCCGGGAGTTTCCGCAAATCCGCAACGCCCTCCGCAATATATTAAAGAAAAAACCCATAAATCCTGCTAAATACAACCGCTGTCCCCGCTGCCGCATACAAATGAGAGACAGTTTTTATGAAGGTGTGGCTATAAAAATCTGCCCTCGATGCGAAGGGAAACTCATAGATTCTGTTCTAATGGATCGTGTTATCGCCAGAAGAGAAATCGCGTTTTCCGATTATCTGATAAAAAAAGCACAAGAATTCAAAGACAGGTTCATGCTCAATCCTGTCAGCACGAAAAAAATAGACCAGGGGAAAACCACAAATATTTTCTGCCCTAACTGCGGGACAAAAATGATTCCCAGGCCGTATAATTACTATTATATAGTTCCTGTAGACAAGTGCCTATCATGCCACAAAATATGGTTTGACTCAGACGAACTGGAAATATTACAGATACTTATAGAACAGCATTAGCTGTCATGTCTTCACGTTCAACATCTATATTTTCCGATTTTCTTAGGAAACGCGGATTCACCTCCTGCCTTATTTCCTGAAATCAAGAGAATCCTGAACAGACATATCTATAACAGCCATAAAGATAAGCTGAGCCGTATCTTCTAAAATTTCCGGGGTTATAGTGTCAATGTTGTCCGAAGGAAGATGATAGGGAGATGGCGCCCCATAGGCCCCGAAGGATATCGTTGGCACCCCCTTCCACATGAACCTGGCTGCATCGAGTCTTGGCCTGGCAATATTGGAAAAATACCTGGGATTAATTATCCGGTGGATATACTTTTCATTGGCTTTCTTTAAGAATGCCCAGAATTCAGGATAATTCTCTGCAGCCGCAGCACTCAATTTATCTCCGCAGCCCACTCCATCCATATTTACGAATGCTGCCGTTTTTTCCAGCGGGAAAATCGGATGTTCCACGTAATATTTCGATCCAACAACCCCCTGTTCCTCAGCGCCAAAACAAAGGAATATCACTGAACGCCGCGGCTTAACAGGGCTCTTGGACAGAGCTTTTGCTATTCCCATTATAACGGAGACAGCCGAGGCATTATCATTGGCCCCTGGCATTATTTCATAGCATCGGCCCAGATGGTCAAGATGACCTCCTATGATAATCAATTCATCTTTTAGGGCTGGATCTGAGCCTTCTAGCAGTCCAATAACATTATAGGCAATTCCTTCTGGATGATGCTCTGTCGTGTTCTTAATAGTGAAGACTTTACCTGTTGCAAAAGACTTGGGTTTCAAAGTCTTTCTGATCGCTTCAACAACATCTTTGTGATTGCGGCCTGTACCAGAAAAAACATCTTTAACCACCACATTCCCTACATGAGAATATATAAACCCTTCACTGTAAGAATTATTTGGATTTCCAATAGGACCATAGTTATAAAGCATTCCTTTAGCACCATGTGCTACAGCATTCTCCAGTTTATATTGATGAAAGGAATAGGGCCTCCATTTTTTAAACAGCTCTGGGTCTTTATTTGCTGAGACCGGGACTTCTCTTTCCATTAAAACAATCTTTCCTTCAACATCCACGCCCTTATACTCATCATAACCCAGTTCTGGAGCCGTGACCCCATAGCCAACATACATTACTTCAGAACTCACTTCTCCTGACCCTGAAGTAGAACCAGGAATAAATTCATTGGGATAGGTATAGTACTTCTTTATTGTTGACTTTTTGTATGGAATTTGAAGGCAGACTTCACAGCCTTTAAAAACCAGAGTGTAGGGATTTGGAAAGGCCTGTAGGTAAGTGCCGTTATCCCCGGAAGGGGCTATACCCCACTTTTTAAAATGAGAAGCCACCCATTCTGCGCTTGCATTAAACCCTTCTGTTCCTGTAAGCCGGCCTGCATATTTATCAGAAGTAAGTTCCTTCACATAATCAAACAATGTCTGGCTGGAAATCGAGTGCATAACCTGAAGCAGCTTTTGCTCATCTGAGAATTTTGCAGGATATCTTTGGGCTGCAGGAACAGATGAAATAAATAGAAAAGAAACAGCAAATAAAATTAAAAACAGCTTTTTATTTTTCATCTTTTTCTCCTAATGGCAGGCTTTCTTCTACCTGCCGTTTATTAAAATTAGGCAATCATGCAGTCTTGATATAAGGAACTTTGGCAGAACTTCTTCGATTATCCGGATTATGTGTCAGCAGCCAAGATTACTGTTGTGTATTAAAGCCGTATTGCAATGCCTCCACGTAGAAGAAATCCATCCCAGATTCCAGCATCAACCATTAAATGGATATTTTCTGATATCTTAGCTTTAATTCCCAGATTCAACTGAATAAAAGGAATGAATCCAGGGAGAAAAAATTCATCGCCTTCCTCTTCGATTTCATCTTTAAGTTCCTGGAGTGTTTTTGTCGCCTGGTCTTCATAATGTTCAGTGGCCTCGCCAGGACGACTCAAATCTCCTGTATAATGGTAATTGAACTCTGCCTCTTCAAGAGCCGTTCCTGTAGCCGCTCCTACACCAAAAGTAAAGTAAGGGTGGACAGGCCAGGAAGGAATTATATCCCAGCGAAAACTCAAATGAAAAGATAAAGGATTTATTACAAATTCTCCACCGGCACTCGCCTGAAAGTTTGCTGATTCGCTTGTCGTCTGGTCTGTCAAAGCAAGCGCAGCTGATAATTCGGGAATTGAAATTGTCATACTGGTCTTTTCTACAGATAGACCTAAACTGAAAGAGCCGTCATTTCCTCCCGGATACCACCTGACCTCAAAACCATAATTGCTGCCGCTTGAGTCGAAGCTTACATCCTGATCGTAACTGTCTTCCATGAGGCCTGGATAATCCTCCTGAATCTCATCCAGGAAATTATCTTTTAAATTAGTTTCAAGCGCATCTCCCAAACCTTCTTCTATCAAACCCCTTAAAATATCAATACTCCAGCTTGAATAATGGAATCCGAATTCAAAACGTCCCTGAGCAGCAAGGTTAGGGCTAAAAAGCATGAAAAGTAATAGAAAAACAGGAAAAACCTTCATAATCTTTTGGGCTTTCATTTTTCCCTCCAAGTTAAGGTATCTTTTCATACATCTCCACTATATTTATCAAAAACCATTTACAATTACAATCCCTCATAAGGATGAAATTGGGGGTGATTTTAAAAATTGATTTGACTTGCATATTTTGATATCTTGGCTGTACCATGTTCATCAATACTTTTTTTGGAGGAATAGATGTTCAATAAAATTTTATCTGTAATTGTAATCCTCAGCATTCTTATCCTGTTTCCCAGTATTACAGTTTTTGCAAACGATACAAACCCCAAGGTCATCATGAAAACGGCCAAAGGGGACATGACCATTGAACTGTATGCAGATAAAGCTCCTATTACTGTTGCCAATTTTCTCTCTTATGTTGATGATAAGTTCTATGACGCCACAATTTTCCATCGTGTGATAGCTGGATTCATGATTCAGGGTGGTGGATATACCGTTGATTTCCACAAAAAGGCAACAAAGCCCCCAATAAAAAATGAGGCTACAAACGGACTGAGTAATAAAAAATATACAATCGCCATGGCCAGACTTCCAGAACCCCACAGTGCCAGTGCCCAATTTTTCATCAACCACAAAGATAATCCAGGGCTGGACCACAAGAGCAACAATCCTGATGAATTCGGTTATTGTGTTTTCGGCAAAGTGATAGAAGGCACCGAAGTTGTCGAGGCTATTGCCGGCGTAAAGACAATGACCAGGCAGGGGCAGAGAGACGTACCGCGTGAAACCATTGAAATCATCTCAGTACGCCGTATAGAGTAAAAATAGTATTACAAAAACTACAGTCTTAACCGTTTTGTGATGTTTGACTGGATATTCGCTTTTCTACACCTTATTCTACTTATCGGGCTGATCGTTTATGCAGTTTTTTCCCTCTTTGAAGGAAATACATTCAGGTTTGCTCTCATAATAATCTGCCTCACGGGATATTACTTTCTTGTACTTCATAAAGGTGTAAAAAAAGAAATCGAACGCAAACGGAAAAAACGTAATGATGAGCTCCATTGAAAATGGATATTTTTGAGAGGGCCATCCGGCTTCTTGGTTCTATAGTATGGGGCCCTCAAATGGCTATTCTCCTTCTTGGAGCAGGATTATATTTGACAATCCGACTGCGCTTTATACAGGTGCGGCGTTTCGGCCTTTCCTTCCGCCTGCTTCTAGGCAGTAAAGATTTCGGAGAAACGCAGACAAAACGCAAAGGCGACATATCCCCCTTTCAGGCATTAGCTACATCCCTGGCTGCTACTATCGGCAACGGAAACATCGCAGGAGTATGTACAGCTATTGCCATGGGAGGTCCGGGGGCAGTATTCTGGATGTGGCTCTCAGCATTTTTCGGGATGGCCACAAAAATTGTTGAAGCTGTTTTGGGCCAGAAATTTAAAAAAATCATGCCAGATATGAGCACTGCCGGAGGGCCCATGTACTATATAAAGGATGGTCTTGGACTTCCATGGCTTGCCGGCATATTTGCTTTCTTCATGGGGTGCAAACCTCTTTTCTCAACAACAACTATTCAATCCAACTCGATCGCTCTCGCTTTAAAAACACAGTTTGGACTAGAACCATGGATTTCAGGATTAGGTCTGGCTGTTCTAACATGGCTGGTTATTATTGGTGGGATCAGATCCATAGCTAAAGTTGCAGGATTCATGAGCCCTTTCATGGTTTTTCTATACATCTTTGGGGCTCTTACTGTGATCATAATTTTTGCTTCCCGCATCCCGGATGCATTTTCACTTATATTCAGTGGAGCCTTCAAGCCATCATCCATAACAGGCGGAGTTGCAGGTGTGACCATAGCAAGCGCCATCCGTTATGGCTTCTCAAGAGGAGCTTACTCCAACGAAGCAGGAACAGGAACAGCCGCAGTTTTCCATGCATCAGCAAAAACAAGCGAACCTGCACGGCAGGGCCTAATAGCCTCTTTGGATGTGTTCGTTGATACACTCATAATCTGCACACTTACAGCTCTTGCGGTTCTTGTCACAGGCGTTTGGACAGAAGGGACCAGTACTCAAATGACAGCAGCAGCCTTTAATTCGGCCATGCCCCAAATCGGGGGGATTATTGTTGCCGCAAGCTCTTTACTCTTTGGATACTCCAGCTTGATTGCTGTCCCTTATTACGGAGAAATTTCATTCAGTTACCTGTTTGGGAACTGGGTCAAGCTTCCTTTCCGTTGGATTTTCTGCATCTTTATTTATATCGGCGCTGTGCTGAAAGTAGAAGTTGCCTGGTCTATTGGAGATGTTTTTAACGGGATGATGGCCTTTACAAACCTCATCGGGGTACTGGGACTTGCAGGGATAGCAGTAGCTTCTGTAAAAAACTATCTAAATCACATCGACAGGCAAAAAAATCCGTTACATTACCAGATCAGATAAGTTCTTAGAATTCAAATTTTTTCAGTGAAATAAGCATCTTAAGCTGAAAAAATGAAAAAAGGTGAGAAAAATCGGGGGAATTACTGGAGTTTGTTTATTATTGAATTTTTCATTTTTCTATTATAGTATCTTCAATATTTACCTGTGAGTATAACGTGAAAATTAACATAAAAATTAATAGTAAAAAAAATGCTCCGAGCAGGCTTTCTCTGCTTATTATTATTATCTCTGTTTTGTCAATATTTATAACCTTAACCTTCCTCCCAAAAGAAAAACCCCGGGTCAAAGAAAAAGAAGAATCATCTCCTCCTCAATCTGCAGTTGAGTCCCCGCCTCTTATAGGAAACAAAGAAATCATTCAAAAAGGAAAAACCCTATCTGACATTCTCTCTTCACACGGCTTCTCACCTGCTGAAATACATAAATTGATACTGGACGTAAAGCCCATATATGACCTGGCAAAGATTAAAGCCGGGAAAGAACTGAGGATATATTCCTCCGTGCACGGAGACATCAACTCGATTGAATATAATATTGATGGTGAAAAGTTCCTTTCCATTCAAATAACAGAAGAGGCCTACAAAGCTGAGATAAAAAAATTCCCTTTTGAAATAAAGATAAGAATGGTCTGTGGTGTCATCGAAAACAACCTGATGTCTGCAGTAACAGGAAAAAACGAGAAGGATTTACTGGCAATCTCTCTGGCAAATATGTTCGGGTGGGACATCGATTTTTATGCGGACCTCCGCCATGGAGATTCATTCAAAATTATGTTTGAGAAAAAATACCTTTACGGAAGGTTCGTTGCTTATGGAAAGATCCTTGCTGCAGAATTTGTTAATCATGGGAAAATCTTTCAGGCTTTCCGCTACACATATCCAGACACAAAAGAATGGGATTATTTCGATTTTAAAGGCAACTCTTTAAGAAAGCAGTTCCTGAAATCTCCTCTTCAATCAGCACGAATTACTTCACGCTTCAGCCTCAGAAGAATGCATCCTATCCTCAAAGTATACAGGCCTCATTACGGCGTGGATTATGCGGCTCCAATTGGGACTCAGGTTCAAGCAACTGCTGACGGCACAGTGACTTTTACAGGCTGGAATGGAGGGGCAGGCCGCATGATTAAAATCCGACATAAAAATGCCTATGAAACTTTGTATTTCCATCTCAGAAACTTCGCAAAAGGGATAAAAAAAGGTGCTAAGGTCAAAGAGGGCCAGTTTATCGCCCGTGTGGGTTCATCTGGAGAGTCAACCGGCCCACATCTTGACTACAGGATCAAACATCAGGGAAAACACATCAATCCCCTTACTTTTAATCCAAAACCTATCAAACCCCTTAGAACAGAATATCTCAAAGATTTCCAGAAAAAAGCTAAATCTTATCTTTTTCTATTCAACCTGCCCTCAATACCTGTCTGTGTATTTCCATAATTCAATCACTATGTTGCCCTTTCATAAAAGGCAGCAAGTCAGGCCGGTAGAGCAGGCTTATTGATCACTTTTTTTTACCGGAACCGCCTGATCCTCCACTGCTTGAAGAACGTGCTGAACTTCTTGAGACCGAAGATCTTGTTCCAGTGGAGCCGCTGCCAGAAGAAGAACTTGAAATTGAACCCGACGAAGAGAAAACACCCGAGGAACCAATTCTCACTCTTGAACTACTGCCCGTCATTTTAGAAAAAACACCCCTTGAGGAAATTCGAAGTTCAGGGCAGAAAACTTCATTTGTTCTGCTGGAATATCTTATAGATACTCCGGCTCTTTGAGCCGCTCTTATATCAGGATTCCAATCCCTGAATCGTACTTTTGAACGACTTTGGCTTAAAAGCCCTGCATTTTTTTTGCCGGAAGAATCTATTCTCCTCCCGGATATTGCTGTTTTCTGCCTGGTTACAGCCTTTTTTGGTCTAAGCGCTGTTTCACCGGTGAAGACATGTTCTTTTATGGCGGTAGTAATTCTCTCTGTATTCTCAGGCTTTGAGCTAATCAAGCTCTTTTTCACATAATCAAGGAGATTATTTCTTCTAAATGTGTCGACAGCCTGGCGATTTGTATCTTTATGGAATTTTGAAGTTAAAAATTCCTTTTGAATATTAGGAGAAAACTGGCTGAACTTGATAGCGTTATTCTGTATCCTTGAAGCATTCAAATCCTCTTTCTTTATTATAACCATCTGTTCAGGAATCTTCTTTAAAGAATCGAAAACTCTCTCATCCCCTTTTTTTAATGCTGAAACAACATTAGCATATGCCTTCTTCATTTTTTTTGGAAGCGGATAGGAAGAGATTCCTTTTTGTTCGAGTTGATCCTTATGAATTTTTCTAAATATTGGCTTCCTGTTATCAGCCAAATATCCTGTGTTTCCTCCATAAAACTGTGGATAATAATACCATGGATAATAACTATTTCCGTAAAAGCCGCCATAAAAACTGTCCAATAAAAACCAATCCCACAAACACCATGGCCTCCAGCTATAATATCCCATATAAAAATCCCAAGCTGCCCAAGCTGGTGCAAAAGCATCTCCAGGAATCCAGATCCAGCCGCTTTTCTTGTTCCATGTCCAAAGGCCAAGATGATAGGGAACCCAACCCCAGGATTCCTGAGGAACCCAGAAAAGCTGGTTATCCAATTTTCTCCACTGGCCATTAATATAAGGGGACCAATTCCCCCATGGATACTTATCGTTGTAGAAAGGCCGCCAGACATAACCATAAAGGCTATTCCATATCCACTCTCCATGAAGATTGGAATACTTTTGAGCGAAATATATGACTGCCTTGGGATATTTCTCTATGGGTTTTGGAATAAAATTTTTACCTTCATGGAGAGCCTCGAAATTTTCATTTATATGCTCATTCCACAGCTCAAAATCAACATCCGGCCGGTATTTATCATAAAGAACAAAATGATCTTTTAAAACCGTCAATTTCTGTGATTTCTTTAATTTCTTTTTTTCTGTATTCTCTTCATCAGGCCCACAAAGGACATAGGCTTTCCCCTTTTTTATCTGAACTTCTGTGCTGTCATCTTCTCCAGCTTTTATCAGTGCAACCGTGCTGTGGTTCATTTTAACAGCAGCGTTTGGGGTTATAACCTGGAAAACTTCGGGGCGGTTATAGCGTTTATACATGATATAGATCTGTCCTTTTACAAGGACTAGGTTTGTTATCTTCTTGCTTGAACTGAGACTATGCGCAAGAATAGTCTCGATTTTTAATTCTGTATCCAGGTCAAGCCTTATGATTGTTCCTGTATCAAACTGGATTTCACATCTTCTGCTTCCCGTTGTCTTGATCGTATCTCCAGGGAGCAGAGGAAAATTCAAAACAGCTATTTCAGGCGAAGGATTTTCCGCCCTTAGGACAACAGGATCTTTGCCGTCATTCTGCACTTCAACATAGCTTATGTGGCCGAAATATATTTCTGTGTTTGGAGAATTCACATATTTATAATGGGAATCAGAATGAACAAAAGAAGAGCAAAAAATAATAAATATAAAAACAAATAAAGAGAATAAAATCCTTTTTCTCATGGTTTCCCTCCTTCTATAGAGGTTTCTCTTTTTTATCATTATATAAAATAAGCATAATTCATGCCAAATAATACAAGAGATATGCACGAATCTACAGCTTCAGAACTGTCCATTATTCTAAACAAGTGTAGCCATTCTTATCCATTAAATCTGAGGTTTCAATGAACAACATACTATACTTTTCTTATCCCTGTTTTTAATTCCAGTTTAGCTGAATAAAAAATAGGAATAATTCTGACAGATTTTATATGATGAAAGGTTGACTTTCATTGTCTAAACAAATTAGAATTACTCCGTCAGTGAAAAATATATATTTTAGGAGGCATGAATGAAAATTACTCTCAGTGTCTTAAAAGCAGACATAGGCAGCATTGGAGGTCATATTACACCCAGCAAAGCAATAATAAATGAAGTTAAAAATTTTGTTCAGTCAAACGGCAAGAACTTAATAATCGATTCTTATTTCAGTCATACGGGTGATGATATTGCTATTTTATGTTCTCATGAAAGAGGCATATCTGATGAAAAAATTCATAAGCTGGCCTGGGATGCTTTTCTGGCAGGAACAAGCGTAGCTAAAAAACAGGGCCTTTACGGAGCTGGCCAGGACCTCTTGAAAGATGCATTCAGCGGCAACATAAAGGGGCTGGGGCCTGCAGTTGCTGAAATGGAATTTGAAGAACGGCCAAACGAACCATTTGTCTTTTTCGCTGCTGATAAAACAGACCCAGGAGCATATAACCTGCCGTTTTATCTCGCCTTTGCTGATCCAATGTACTGTGCTGGACTCATATTAAGCCCAAAGATGAACAAGGGTTTCACTTTTCGCATCATTGATGTTGGGTACACTGAAAAAGACAAGATTGTTGACCTCAATAGTCCAGAAGATATCTATGACATAGCTGCCCTGCTGAGGGATAATGAACGATATGTCATAGAAAGCATTTATTCCAGAAACACAGGAAACCAGGCACTCTCTATCTCCACCACTCGTCTCCATAATATAGCAGGGAAATACACGGGAAAAGATGACCCCGTAGCGTTGTGCCGGGTTCAGGGAGAGTTTCCGGCAACCGGAGAAATACTGGCTCCGTTTCAAATCGGGCATTTAGTCGCTGGGTTTATGAGAGGCAGCCACACAGGCCCGCTGATGCCGTGCAAGCTTAACTGCACAATTTCATATTTCGACGGGCCTCCGGTAGTAACTGGAGCCGCTTTCTGTGTAAAAGATGGTAAACTAACCGAACCAGCCGATGTTTTTGACCATCCTTACTGGGATTATGTAAGAACAAAGGTTTCTGAGAAAGCTACAGCAATCAGGCAACAAGGATTCTCCGGGGCAGCCATGCTTCCTTATAGCGAGTTAGAATATGGTGGTATTGTTGACAAGTTAGAAAAACTTGAAAAGAAATTCAAGTTTAAAGATAAAGATTAAGTTTAAAGATTTATACAAAATTAAAATTTCCATATTCAGATGTAGATTCCTATGAAGAAACATAAGAATCCTTCTCCAACGGCAGATATTATTATCGAGATAGAAAGAGAGGACAGAAAACAGGGAATTGTGCTTGTCAACCGAAAATATCCTCCTTATGGATGGGCAATTCCAGGTGGATTTGTTAATTACGGCGAATCTTTAGAGCAGGCTGCAGTACGAGAGGCCAAAGAAGAAACATGCCTTGACATTCAGATTAAAAGACAGATGCATACATATTCAGACCCTAAACGCGATCCGCGCAAACATACTATTTCAACCGTTTTCATCGCCACTGCCTGCGGAAAACCCGCTGCACAGGATGATGCAAAAGAAGTTAGGATATTCACAAAGGAGGAAATCAATTTCCCTCTTGCATTCGACCATCAAAAGATCCTAGCAGATTATTTTAACAGGAAAAAATGAAGTTATAATGGATAACAGAAAACAAAAAGTCGATAAAGATTCCCGACTTAAACAGGTTCATTCAGTCTGGGGGCCTGTGGAAGCGGAAGTAGTAAAAAGTTACCTTAAAAGCTACGGTATCTCCTGTTTTTTTAGGGGACTAGTTGTCCAATCTGTCCATGCTTTCTCTGCGGACGGCCTGGGCGAGATAAAAATATTCGTTAAAGAAAAAGACTATGACGTTGCAATAAAACTGCTAGAGGAAAAATTATTCACGAAATAGAAATAACTCAAGCCCAAACATCCTATTTCCAAGGAACACACATTCCCTTCTTAGCCAAAATTATTCCAGGCTAGGTAATATCATAATATCAGTTTTGTCATAAACAATTATTCACAAGCCGACCCAGTCATACAGCCTACCCTATATAGTATATATTTTCAGTTAGGTACATTATATAGAAATCCCATAAAATACTGACATATTTCCCTATTTTTTCCTTGACATTATAAATAATCTTACATATATTTTAATAAAAATGGGATGAAACGGGACAAAATGGGAAATTATTTAATCGGAAGCTACAAAGCACGCCTTGATAAAGGCGGAAGAATAAAGATACCAGAAAAATTCCGCGCAGCTATCGAAGAAGAATATGGAAAAGAAGTATTCATTACTTCCTTGACAGATGAAGCTGTTCAGATCTATCCACTTTCAGTGTGGAAAAAACTTGCGGGTATTACCGAAGAGGGCCTTATTCATCTTAAGCCTGATGTCAGAATGTTTATGCTCCGAGTCAATCTGAAAGGCACTCAATACGAAATAGATTCTAAAGGACGTGTTTTAATCAGTCAAGCAATGAAAGAAAAGGCAAAACTCGAAGACGAAGTAGAAGTAATAGGCCTCAATAATCATTTAGAAATCTGGAGCAAAAATGTCATCAACAAAATGCTCGACCAAAATCCTCTGACGGATGAGGACTTCGAACGCATATCAGAACTTACAACAAAGGGAAAAAGAGAATGAACGGAAAAGGCCATATTCCTGTTCTTTCAGAAGAAGTGCTCCATTATCTCGATGTAACAAGAAAAGGCACTTATATAGACTGCACAATTGGTTTAGGAGGTCACTCACTCGAAATCCTTAAAAGAAACAAGGACGCTTCTCTTATCGGATTCGACATTGATGAAAAATCCCTGTTAGAGGCAAAAGAAAAACTTAAGCCCTATGCAGAGAGAGTCGAACTCTATCACTCAGATTTCAGATATCTTCCTGACCTAAAAATTGATTTTTCCAACATCCGTGGTGTGCTTCTAGATTTGGGCATTTCATCCTTCCAACTCGATTCTCCAGAAAGAGGATTTAGTTATAATAATGAAGGCCCTCTTGATATGAGGATGGACTTCCGGAACAAAATCACGGCATCAAAAGTGATAAACAAGTACTCAGAACATAGACTTGCCAAAATATTTCGCGAATATGGAGAAGTAAGACCTGCAAAAAGGTTAGCAAAAGAAATTGCCTCGAAAAGGAAAGTCAAAAAAATCGAAACTACAACTCAGCTCTTCCAAATTGTTGAAAAACTCTTCCGGTGGAGACCCCAGAGAGGAAAGACTCACCCTGCGGCAAAAGTTTTTCAAGCCATCCGAATCGAAGTTAACCAAGAGTTAAAAAATCTCTCAAACTTTCTAGAAAGAATCGTACAAAAAATCCCTCCAAAATCCCGTATAATCATTATTTCTTTTCATTCTCTGGAGGATAGGATTATAAAACATACATTTACCAATCTGGCTTCACCCATGAATGCCAATCCTCTGATCAAAATCTTGACAAAAAAACCTGTTCTTCCCTCTGAAAAAGAAATTTCCCTTAACTTCAGATCAAGGTCGGCCAAATTAAGAGCCAGTGAAAGAATCTAGATGGTTAGAAAAAAATTCAGCAAAGCACAGATTATCCTAGGCATTTCCTGCACAATACTTTTAACATTTTTTCTAATATTCTATATCTGGCATCAGGCAGAATCTATCAGAATTGGGTATAAGACAAGACAACTGGAGGAAGAAATTCTCTCTCTAAAAAAAGAAATCGAAAAACTTGAAGTAAAAAAATCGTCCCTTCTTTCTCTCGAAAGAGTAGAAAAAATTGCCAGGGAAGAATTGAAATTAACATCCCCGGAAAAGGAACAGATTATAAGTGATAATCTTGACCAATAGTCTTAAGAGAAAGACCCAATGAAAAATTTGTATCAGAAAAAAATAAAAAAAAGAACTATTATCCTGACCTTTTTCCTAGCCCTCTGGCTCTGTGTGCTTATCTCTCGTCTCATCCAGTTTCAGGTCATAAACTATCCACGTTTTAGAAAGGAAGTAATTGAACAGAATCAAAACAAAAAAATAATCAATCCCAAACGGGGTACAATATATGACCGCTCCGGCATTATCCTAGCTCAAAGTCTCCCAGTACAGTCTATTTTTTATTCCCCTGTGGATGACCAACCGATGGATATTCAGCTGGAGAAAATTAATAAATTAAGGCAAATTCTGCACTTCTCTAACAAACATGCACAAACCATTAAAACCAGGATAGAAAAAAATGACCACTTTATCTGGATAAAACGAAAAATCGACCTGGCAACAGCAGAAAAGGTGAAAAATTTACATTTGAATGGTGTTCAATTCATAGAAGAGAACAAGAGGTTTTATCCACAACAAAAACTGGCAGCCCATATTATCGGAAGGGTAAACATAGATGAGGAAGGACAAAGTGGGATTGAATACAAATATAACTCCACATTACAGGGGGAAAAAGGACAAGGTATCGTTTTGAGAGATGCCAAGAGAAGAGGATACAGATTTCAAACATTAAAAGAACCGCAGCCTGGAATGGATTTAGTTCTGACGATTGATGAAACAATCCAGTACATTGCTGAAGAAGAACTGCAAAAAGCTATTCACAGAACTAAAGCAAGTTGGGGCACAGTTGTTATTTCACAGCCATTCAGTGGAGAAATTCTTGCAATGGCAAATTACCCCATATTCAGTCATGATTCTCCCCGGCTCGATAGAAACGGGGCAATCCATCACACTTATGCCCCCGGCTCGACTTTTAAGATCATCACTGCTTCCGCAGCTATCGAATCAGGAAGAGTAAATTTTAAAGATCAATATGACTGCAGTATGGGATTTATTTCTATTGCTGGACAGAGAATTAGAGATCATAAAAAATATGAGACTCTTTCGTTTCCTGAAGTTATCATTCATTCCTCCAATGTGGGTACAATCCAAGTAGGCCAGCAGATTGGAGAAGAAAATCTTTACAAAACAATAACAGGCTTTGGCTTCGGACAAAGGACCGGAATTGACCTTCCAGCCGAGGAGAAAGGTATTTTCAGATCCATAAACGACTGGACCAAAATATCTATTGCTTCTCTTTCCATCGGGTACGAAATCTCAGTAACCGCGATCCAAATGCTGCAGGCAGTAAACGTCATTGCTAACAAAGGTGTCATCACACGGCCCAAAATAGTTAAGAAAATCTTAGACCCTTCAATAGAGGCAAAAAAGAGCCCACTTCAATTCAAAAGAATAATCTCCGAAGAAACTGCTACGAGGCTGACATCAATTTTTCGAGAGGTTACAAAAACAGGAACAGGAAAAGAAGCTCAAGTTAAAGGCTACGATGTTGCAGGAAAAACAGGGACAGCTCAAAAATTCGACCCTTCAACAGGACACTATTCTTCCCGGGCTCACACCGCCTCTTTTGCTGGGTTTGCACCTGCTGAAAAACCTGTTATTTCCATGATTATAGTCATAGATGATCCCCAGGGACAATATTACGGCGGACAAGTTGCAGCCCCTGTCTTCCGCGAGATAGCTGCTCAAGTTCTTAGATACTTACATATTCCCCCACAAAAAAGCTTATCTGAACATATAATCACGGCAAAATATTGGAAACAGGACAAGAAATGAACTTAAAGGATTTACTCGAAGAAATTTCAGTCTTGCAATTCATCGGAAATAGAGATGAAGAAATCCAGGGTATATCCTATTCCTCAAAAACAGTCCGACCCGGTTATTTATTTGCAGCTTTAAAAGGAGAAAAATCTGACGGGTTTAATTTTACAGGAGAGGCACTTACAAACGGTGCAGCAGCGGTACTTTCAGACAGGCCCATGCCAGCAGATTTTAAAAAAACCTGGATACAAGTATCAGATGCAAGGAAAACTCTGGCTCTTTGCTCTGCTAATTTTTACTCTCATCCGTCAAAAAAAATGAAAATTATTGGAGTCACCGGGACAAAAGGAAAAACAACGATCACTTATTTGCTCGAAGAAATAATCAAAACAGCCGGTTTTCATCCAGGGGTCATCGGCACAATATCCTATCGATGGCCAAGCATGAAAATTCCGGCAGTAAGAACCACCCCCGAAGCTCCTGACTTACATAAAATGTTGAGGAAAATGCTTGACCACGGCACTTATCACTGTGTAATGGAAGTCTCCTCTCATTCTCTAGAACTCAAACGGGTAGATGGAATAAATTTTGATGTTGTTGTTTTCTCAAATCTAAGCGGAGAGCATCTGGATTATCATCATTCTATGGAAAAATATTTCCAGGCAAAAAAAAGACTTTTCTTTCTTAATCGAGGAAAAGGAACGGCTATCATCAATAATGATGATCCGTGGGGGAAAAAATTGATTTCTCAGCTCAATGACCATGTATTAACATACGGTTTTGAATACCCAGCTCTTATCCGAGTTGAAAAATATGATTTCAACGAAAAGGGCATAAAAGCTTCCATCAAACATCCAGAAGGAAATATCTCCGTTACATCTCCGCTTCTAGGTAAACCAAATTTGTATAATATCCTGGCATCGATTTCTTCAGCTTTAACATTGAATATTCCTGTTCCAGCAATAGAAGAAGGCCTAATCTCGCTTCAAGGAGTTCCGGGAAGGTTCGAAAAAATAAAAAACCAACTCGGACTTAATATTTTTGTGGATTATGCCCATACAGACGATGCTTTAAAAAACCTCCTTGAAACTGCCAGGGAATTAAATCCTAGAAAGATAATCCTCGTCTTCGGGGCCGGAGGGGATCGAGATAAAACAAAAAGAGCAAGGATGGGAAAAATTGCCGGAACTCTTGCTGACTGGACAATTCTTACTTCTGATAATCCCCGTTTAGAGGATCCCCAAGTGATTATTTCAAATATTGAGGAAGGCGTAAAAAAAACCGGTTCTAATAAATACGAAATCCAGGCTGACAGGGAAAAAGCTATCAAGCAGGCTATTTCCTACGGCAAAAGAGGAGATACTATCCTCGTTGCCGGGAAGGGGCATGAAAACTATCAGATAATCAAAGACAAAATATTCCCTTTCGATGATGTGACGGTTGTCAAAAAAATACTGAAAGAGATGGAGGAAAGCTGAAATTGGTTGAACTCAGTTTGAACCAGCTTTGCGAAAAAATGGAAGGAAAAATCCTACATGGTTCTCCATCTCTTTCTTTTCACAGATATAACATTGATTCCCGATTAACAGAACAGGGAGAACTCTTTTTTGCATTAATCGGAAGCAGAAACGGACACGATTTTGTTTCATGTGCAGCGGAAAAAGGAGCAGCAGGAGCCGTTGTTTCCCAGGAAATTCATCCCCCATGTAAAGACTTCGCATTAATACGGGTAAAGGACACTCTAAAGGCGCTTCAAAAACTTGCAAAGAAAGTTCTCTCTGAACATAAGGTCAAAGTGACTGGCATTACAGGAAGTATTGGAAAAACAAGCACCAAAGAATTTGCTTATTCACTCCTTTCTCTCAGTCATAAAGTTCTCAAATCCTCAGGAAATTACAATAACCATATAGGCCTTCCCCTTTCTATTCTAAAACTATCAGAAGAACATAATATCGCGGTCCTAGAGATGGGAATGAGTTCTCCAGGAGAAATAGCTGACTTAACCAGGATTGCACCTCCAGATGTAGCCGTTGTAACTAATATTCAACCTGTCCACCTTGAATTTTTTAAAAGTATTGAGAAAATCGCTCTAGCTAAAAAGGAAATTCTAGATGGAATGAAAACAAACGGAACAGCCGTCCTCAATGGCGATGACATCTTAGGCAAAAAAATAGCATTGAACTGGAAAGGGGGGAAAATCTTTTTCGGGCTTTCAAAAAGCTGCGATATCCGCGCAAGAAATATCAAAAAAAACGGGTTAAACGGAATGTCTTTTGAACTTATTTATGGGAAAAAGAATTCAGAAATAACTATTCCCTTTTTTTATGAAAGTGCTTTATATAATTTTCTTGCAGCAGCCGCAGTTGCCTACATATTTTCAGTTCCTATCGAAGCTATCCTCACGCAAACAAAAACACTAAATCAACTTTCAATGCGAGGCGTACTTTTCCGGCTAAAAACAAACATAAATCTTGTCGATGACTCTTATAATTCAAATCCTGCTGCACTGGAATCTGCCTTAAAAAGTCTGGCAGTCATTCCTGCAAAGAGAAAAATAGCTGTTCTGGGCGATATGCTGGAGCTGGGTCCAGACAAGATTGAATATCACATTCAGGCCGGAAGGCAGGTGCTTAAATATGAATTTGACCTTTTAATCACGGTAGGACCTCTTAGTCGGCATATGGCTGAAGGTGCCCTTTCTTCTGGAATGAGCCATAATAAAATTCATTCTTTCGATAATTCCGAAGAAACCGCAGAAGAGATAGAAAATCTTCTACATGAAGGTGATCTAGTTCTCGTCAAAGGTTCAAGGGGAATGAAAACCGAAAAAATAGTTAACAAATTAAAACTTAAAGGATATTAACGTGTTTTATTGGCTACTGGTTCCACTAAAAAAATATTTTATTTTCTTCAATGTGTTCCGCTACATCACAGTCAGAACTGCACTGTCCGGAATAACCGCTCTTCTTATATCTATGATCCTTGGTCCCTGGTTAATCAAACTGCTAAAAAAACACCAGATCGGAGAAAAAATAGCTCCTTACGGTCCTGAATCTCATTCAGAAAAAAAAGGAACTCCTTCGATGGGAGGAATCCTCATCATCGGTTCAACTATTATTCCCACAATTCTCTGGGCAGATCTCGGCAATATTTATATCTGGCTAGCAGTATTCACCATGTTTTCCTTTGGAATCCTTGGTTTCTGGGATGATTTCCTTCAAATCAAATTGAAAAAGCCTTCAGGCTTAATAGTACGCCACAAAATTCTATTTCAAATTATCATATCAGGAATCATTGGAATCATCTTAATATATCTGGGGTCTAAAGGAAATTTCAACCTCCACCTGAGTTTGCCTTTCATAAAGAAATGGGCACCTTACTTGGGTTTGTTTTACCTGCCGTGGATAATGTTCATTCTAGTTGGCTCATCAAATGCGGTTAACCTGGCTGACGGACTGGATGGATTAGCCATAGGTCTTACGCTCATCAGTGCCAGTGCCTTCACTGCTCTTTCTTATATAGCCGGACATGCTCTCTGGTCTGAGTACTTGAATATTTCCCGTGTCCCTCTTGCAGCTGAACTAACTATATTCCTAGGAGCTATGGCGGGAGCCTGCCTGGGTTTTCTATGGTATAACTGTCATCCGGCAGAAATATTTATGGGAGATGTGGGAGCCCTATCTCTTGGCGGAACATTGGGCGCAGTGGCTATAATGATAAAACAAGAATTTCTGCTCTTTTTGGTCGCAGGAGTTTTTGTCCTGGAGGCTTTATCTGTCCTGATTCAAGTTTCCTACTTCAAACTGACTGGAGGAAAAAGAATTTTCAGAATGGCTCCACTCCACCATCACTTTGAACTTATTGGGTGGTCTGAGCAAAAAATTGTTGTCCGATTCTGGATTGCAGGAATAGTATTTGCCCTCTTCAGCCTGGCTACATTAAAACTGAGGTAATAATGTATCTTAAAGGGAAAAAAGTACTTGTAGTAGGGTTAGGAAAAACAGGAGAGGAACTCTGCCGATTTCTTCTAAATCGAGGGGCACGTGTAAAAGTTTCAGAAAAGAAAAAACATGAGGAGCTCGGGCAAAAAGTTCATTTCTGGACAAAAAATGGAGTTTCGATGGAAACCGGAGGCCATGAACTGAAATCATTTCTTGAATCTGACCTGATTGTTTTAAGCCCCGGGGTTCCTACAATTCCCGAACTTTACAAAGCTAAAGCCCACGGGATAAAAATCATTTCTGAGATCGAACTCGCATACCGGTTTTTGAAAGGCAAGATTGTTGGAGTGACAGGATCCAACGGAAAATCCACGACAGCAACCTTAATTCATAAAATCCTAAAAAATGGAGGGCTGGAAGCCTATTTAGCCGGAAATATAGGGATACCATTAATAAGCCTGGTTGAAAACAGCAAAAAAAATCACATTTTTGTGACAGAGCTTTCAAGTTTCCAGTTAAAGCATACAGAACAATTTAAAGTTTCGGTTTCAGTCCTCCTGAACATCTCACCTGACCATCTGGACTGGCATAAAACTTTTAAAGATTATTTTGAAGCAAAGAAAAAAATTATAATTTCTCAGGAGAAAGAGCAGATTGCAATCCTCAATAAAGATGATCCCCTTATATGGGGATTGAAAAAACAAAGTGTATACGGATTCAGTCGAAAAAATAAAATCACCCCAGGATGTTTTATTCAAAAAAATTGGATAGTGCTCTCTAATAAAAAAGAAGAAAAATTGATGAAGCTCTCGGAAATCCCACTCTTAGGAACACACAATCAGGAAAATATCATGGCTGCGGCATTAGTTGGATATATATTCGGTATTCCGCTTTTAAAAATTAAAAACTCCATTAAGAATTTTAAAGGTCTCGAACACCGGCTTGAAAAAGTCTTAACAAAACAAGGTGTTGATTTTTATAACGACTCTAAAGCCACAAATGTGGACGCCACCCTAAAATCAATTCAGAGTTTCAAGAAAAAAATTATCCTTATCCTGGGAGGCAGAGACAAAGGAGAAGATTTCAGAAGATTAAGGAAAACGGTCGAAAATCAGGTAAAGAGAATCATTTTAATTGGTGAATCCAGAAAAAAAATAGAGAAGGCTCTAATTAACACTGCCCCTATCGATACAGTTTCATCTTTAAAAGAAGCAGTTAGAGTCGGTTATTCTTCTGCGGAACCTGGAGAAGTAGTGCTGCTTGCACCAGCATGCACAAGTTTTGATATGTTTCAAAACTTCGAAGAAAGAGGTGAAATTTTTAAGAAAGAGGTTTATACACTCACAAAATTAAAAGGACAGAGTACGGAATAATGGAAATATTCAGGCCTTATGGATTTGATAAAACACTATTTTTTACAACTCTAATCCTTATCTCTTTCGGACTTGTTATGGTCTTCAGTTCTTCAGTCATTCTTGCAAGCGAAAAATATCAACATCCTTTTCATTTCTTTATCAATCAAATTATTGGAGCCGGATTAGGACTTATCTTTATTATGTTGATGGTTTCAATAAAGAGGCCGTTCTATCAAAATATATATTTTATTCTAGGGCTACTTTTTATTTCATTTTCACTTTTAACCATATGTTTTATCATACCTTCTATAGGAAAAACTAACCGGTGGATCGATTTTTTTGGCATACGCTTCCAGCCATCAGAACTGGTTAAAATTAGCCTTATACTCTTTTTTGCATTCTATCTTGAACGGAAAAAAGACAGACTGAGCGAATTTCAGTCTGTTATTATTCCTTTCGTAATTCTATTTCTTTTTATCCTTCTCATAATAAAAGAGCCAGATTACGGCACAGCACTGCTTATATTTGTTATTGCATCTGTTATGCTTTTTATCGGGGGAGTGAAACTCAGATATTTCTTATATTTAGGAATTATTTCTATTATGGTTTTCGGTTTTTACCTCTTCCAGGCCAGTTACAGAATCAACAGAGTATTAGCTTTCATTTTCCCAACAAAAGACCCATTAGGAAATGGATTTCAGGTTATTCAGTCAAAACTTGCGGTTGGCTCGGGGGGGCTTCTCGGAGTCAGCATAGGAGAAAGCACTCAAAAACTTTTCTTTCTGCCCTGTGCCCATACAGATTACATTTATGCTATCATAGGTGAAGAGCTTGGCCTAATCGGCACTTTGGCTGTACTTATTCTCTTTGGTATTCTCCTTTGGAGAGGATTAGCCATATCAAGAAAAGCCCCGAACACTTTCACCCAGCTTGCTGCCGCGGGCTTCACATTAGCAATATTCTCTCAAGCTTTGTTGAATATAAGCATAGTTCTTGGGTTAGGACCTCCTACAGGAGTTCCTCTCCCGCTGATCAGTTTCGGAAGATCTTCCCTTATCTGTACTCTTTTCAGCATAGGCATCCTTCTCCATATTTCGCAAAGAAAGGAAAGCACGAGAAGAAAAACATGAAAGGTAAAAGGTTGATTATAAGCGGAGGTGGAACAGCGGGTCATCTATACCCCGCACTTGTTATCGCTCAAAAACTGAAAGAGAAAGCACCCGAAATCCAAATCACTTTTGTAGGAAGCAGTAGGAAGCTAGAAAAAACAATAATGGAACATTATAAAGCAGATTTTATTTCACTTAAAATTGAAGGAATAAAAGGAAAGGGCTTAAAAATTGTAAAATCTCTTCTTGTCCTCCCTTATTCTTTCATAAAATCCCTTGCAATCTTGATCCGGATAAAACCTGCACTCGTGATTGGAGTTGGAGGCTACAGCTCAGGACCAATAGTAATTCTGTCCAGCTGGATAAAGATCCCAACTTTGATCATGGAACAGAATGTCTATCCAGGATTCACAAACAGGATGCTAGTTCCATGGGTGAAAAAAGCTGTTGTTGCTTTTGAAAACTCTCTGCCTCATTTTAAGGGAAAAGGAGTATTCATTGGGAACCCCGTAAGAGAAGAATTCTATAATTTGCCGCCCAAAATGACAAACCACAAGCTTTCTATTCTTATCTTTGGAGGAAGTCAAGGATCTCACTTTTTAAACAAAGGAGTCGTAGATTCCCTTCAATTTTTAAAAAAAGATAAGGACAACTTAAGAATATTTCATCAGACAGGAAAAGAGGATTACGAATGGGTTAAAAATTGTTACACCCAAAATGAATTCATGGATGTTGTTGTTTCGTCTTACTTTCATAATATTGCTGATTACTTTCAAAAATCAGATCTTGTCATAAGCAGAGCTGGGGCAACAACCATAGCAGAGCTCACTGCGGCTCAAAAAGCTTCCCTGCTTATACCCTTCTCTAAGGCAACAGACAATCATCAGGTTCTAAACGCAAGGGAATTGGAAAAAATAAATAGCGCTGAGGTCATCCTGGAGAAAGAGTTTACACCAAAATACTTTGCAAATAAAATACTGAACTTTGTAAATAATAAAGAAAAGATAATCCGGATGGCAAAAAACCTGGAATGTCTGAAAACTGAAAACGTACCAGAAAGGATTCTTCAACTTTGCTTAGAACTGCTTGAAACAAAAGACAGGGAGGAAATGACCTAGTGAAACATCGCTATAGAAACATCCATATGATAGGCATAGGCGGTACAGGAATGAGCGGTATCGCCGAGGTTTTACTGAACCTGGGCTATAAAATTTCAGGTTCAGATACAAACGAAAACCAAGCCACGCATCGTCTCAGCCATCTTGGGGCTAAAGTATCCATCGGACACAAAGCAGAAAATGTATTGGGAGCAAATGTTGCAGTAATTTCTTCTGCCATTAAAGAAGACAACATAGAAGTAGAAGAAGCCAGACGCCAAAAAATTCCAGTCATACCTAGAGCTGAAATGCTGGCTGAGTTAATGCGCATGAAAAACGGCATAGCTATAGCAGGTTCTCATGGCAAAACCTCCACAACCTCCATGGTGGCTAAAGTTCTTGAGCTGGGAGGATTTGATCCGACTATTATTGTGGGAGGACGCCTGAACACTGTCGGTGCACATGCAAAACTGGGCGAAGGAGAATTTATCGTAGCAGAAGCTGATGAAAGCGACAGGTCTTTTCTCTACCTTTCTCCATTTATCGCAGTTCTTACAAACCTGGATGAAGAACATCTGGATCAGTATAAAACTGTGGATGAAATCAAAAAGACATTTGTTAATTTTTCCAACAAAGTACCGTTTTACTGCCCGATCGTCCTTTGTATCGACGACGTTAACCTCCAAAGCCTTATTCCAATGCTTGATCGGAGAATAATAACTTACGGGCTTTCAGCACAGGCAGATATTTCTGCCAGAAACATACAATTTCAAAATTTTTCGAGCACATCAACTCTACTCTACCAAGGCAAAGAAATAGGGAAACTAAAACTCAATGTGCCTGGGGTACACAACATTTGTAACGCCATGGCTGCGGTTGCAGTTGGAATAGATTTAGATATTCCTATCCGGACTATTTTAATAGCACTGGAAAGTTACGAAGGAATCGGCCGCCGCTTTGAACTAAAGAAAACCGTAAACAATATAATGGTCATAGAAGACTATGCGCATCATCCCACTGAGATCAATGCTACACTTGATGCTGCCAAGAACGGCTGGCACCGCAAAATTGTAGTTGTTTTTCAACCTCACCGGTATTCCAGGCTTTCTTGGCTCATGAAAAATTTTGCTACATCATTCGACAAAGCAGATGTTTTAATCGTTACCGAGATCTATGAAGCAGGGGAAAAAGCAATTGTTGGAGTCTCAGGGAAAGCCCTCTACGAAAGAATCCAACTACTCGGACATAAAAATATTTATTTCGAACCAGAACTCAAAAATATACCGGGACTTACAGAAAAGCTCGCTCTTCCAGGAGATATGATCATTATTATGGGAGCAGGAAGTATCTATAAAGTCATTCCTGACATCATTAAAAAACTTGAAGGAAAATCATAACTATGGCTCTCAATGTTAATGCAGCTTATAAATACAGGACAGATCCTTTCTTTTCTTACTCTCTGCATTTCAGACGGAAAGAGAAAAAAACAAAGACAAAAAAAATCCATAGGAAAATAAGGCTAAAATTCATGCACATTATATTTTTCTTTCTTCTAGTTAGCGGGCTATTTTTCTCCTTCCAACAATTGTATCTTTTCCTGATCTCGTGGGATAAATTGAATATAACAGAAATAAAAATCCTATGTAATAAGCCCGAAATCAAAGAAGATATAGAAGAGTATTTTTACAGAAATCAACTTGGAAATATTATTCTGCTTAACATAGACCGGCTCCAGGAAATACTGATGGAGCACAACTGGATTAAAAGTGTCCGCATAAGAAAAATCTTTCCTTCCTCATTAAAGATTGAAATTAATGAAAGAATACCATCTGCTGTATTAAATAAGGAAGCACTATTTCTGGTCGATAGAGAAGGCGTCTTACTTAAACAAATTAATCAAGGCGAAAACACGAACCTTCCACTTTTTGTGGATTCAAATCTCTTCAGGCACGACTACACAGAAAAACTGCAATTAGCATGGAATTGTTTAGAAAGTCTATCTCCCACTTCAAGAGAGCAGATCCAGATTCTTGACCTTTCAGATTACGGAAACGTAACTGTCAAACTTAAAAATTCGCCAACATGGATCATTCTGGGCAACAGTCAATTCTCTGAAAAACTTCAATCTTTCAAGCTGCACAGTGCCAGTCTGGAAAAATACGGAGCCATGGAATATATTGACCTGCGTTTTCAAGATCGTTTTATTTTCAAACTGCGGAGAGAATTAAGAAAAAATGTTATCCAAAACTCTGGAAAGGAGGCAAACTGATGCCAAAAAATGGCTATATTGTCGGATTTGACATAGGAACAAAAAAAATTGCGGCAATTATTGGTGAAATAACAGAAGATAGAAAAATCGAGATTATCGGAATAGGAACAGCTGATTCCAGAGGCCTTAGAAAAGGTGTAGTAGTCAATTTAGACACCACAGTAGAGGCTATTAAAAAGGCTCAGGAAGAGGCAGAGCTAATGGCAGGAGTAGAAATCGATTCTGCATTTATTGGCATTTCCGGTGCTCACATAAAGAGCTTTAACAGCAGGGGTGTTATTGCTGTTTCAGGAAAAAACAAAGAAATCAGCCGAGAAGATATCAAACGTGTCATAGATCAGTCTAAAGCTGTATCCATCCCGCCGGACAGGGAAATTATCCATGTCATTCCTCAGGAATTTGTCGTCGACGAACAAGATGGAATAAAAGATCCCCTCGGCATGAGCGGCATTAAACTCGAAGTTAATGTCCATATTGTTACTGGAGCCATTACATCCGTCCAAAACTTGAAGACCTGCGTTACAAGGGCTGGAATTGAAATCGAGCAAATTATTCTTAACCAGATAACAACAAGCGCTTCTGTCCTTACTCTTGATGAAATGGAACTTGGGGTGGGACTTATTGACATCGGAGGTGGAACTACTGAGATTGCCATTTTCGAACGGGGAAGCCTGTGGTATACCTCCATCATACCAATAGGTGGAGACAATTTTACAAATGACATAGCTGTAGGGCTTAGGACACCGATACCAGAGGCAGAAAAAATAAAGAAAAAATTCGGATGCGTATCCAGCCCTCTTACAGATGAACACGAAACCATAGAAGTGCCTTCAGTCGGGCACGGGAAAAAACCGCGCGTTCTCTCCAGACATTTATTAGCAGATATCATTCAACCCAGGGCAGAAGAAATATTCACTCTGGTTGATAACGATATTAAAAAAATGGGATACGAAAAATCTCTCAATTCAGGAATAGTATTAACAGGAGGAACCGCTTTACTGGAGGGTCTGGAAGAAGTAGCAGAGGGAGTTTTTGACCTTCCGGTCAGGCGTGGTGATCCGACCGGAATAGGGGGTCTTGCCGACAGAGTAAGCACTCCTGATTATGCTACTTCTGTAGGCCTTATCCTCTATGGATTTAGCCAGTGGAAAGAAAAAGGAACATCCAAAGATAGAAAAAAAGGCTTCCTTGCCAAATTTAAAGATTGGCTCAAAGAAGCTTAGGAGGAAAAAATGAGTGATCAATTTAAAAACAACCTAAAATTTCATTTAGTCGAAGTACGTCATGGGGCCAACATAAAAGTAATCGGTATAGGCGGCGGCGGTAGTAATGCTGTAAACAGAATGATACAGGCTAAAATAGAAGGCGTTGAATTTATTGTCGTAAATACCGACCTTCAGGCCCTGAACAATAACAAATCCGGAATAAAACTACAGATCGGCAGTCAACTGACAAAAGGATTGGGTTCGGGAGGGAGACCCGACATCGGGAAGGATGCAGCCATGGAAGATACAGAAAAATTGATTGAACTTCTTGAAGGGGCAGATATGGTTTTTCTAACAACAGGATTGGGAGGCGGTACAGGAACAGGAGCAATTCCAGTTCTTGCCAATCTCGCCTCTGAAATGGATATTTTAGCCATAGCAATTGTCACGCTCCCATTTGATTTTGAAGGAAAAGTCCGTGCTAAACAAGCAGTAGAAGGTCTTACTGAGCTCAAATCTTGTGTCGACACGGTTATTTCCATCCCAAATGAAAGACTGCTTCAAACAGTCAACCTGGATACTTCCATCCAGGATGCATTTAGAATGGCCGATGATATCTTACGCCAAGCAGTCCAGGGCATTTCTGACTTAATAACCCGGCCAGGCCTGATCAATCTGGATTTTGCCGACGTCAAATCCATCATGAAAGGCATGGGAATGGCCTTCATGGGTACAGGAATAGCATCCGGAGAAAACAGGGCTGTCGACGCAGCTCATAAAGCTATCTCGAGCCCTCTTCTTATTGACACTTCTATAGACGGAGCTCATGGTGTTCTTATAAACATCACGGGCGGAAAAGATATAACTCTTCATGAAGT
Organism: Candidatus Aminicenans sakinawicola JGI OTU-1; assembly: GCA_000493965.1. Classification (GTDB taxonomy): domain Bacteria; phylum Acidobacteriota; class Aminicenantia; order Aminicenantales; family Aminicenantaceae; genus Aminicenans; species Aminicenans sakinawicola. Next base: position 23,898 of record AWNV01000005.1, on the reverse strand, counting down.
CTCTCAGGCTTCTGAACTCATATACGGAATGGCACATCCAGAAGCAAACATCATATTCGGCACAGTCATCGATGAAAATTTGAAAGAAATGGTCAAAGTAACAGTTATTGCTACAGGTTTTGATCAACCGTCGGAAAGAGAACTAGTTTCTTCCGGTAAATATACACCACCACCAATAAAAAGACCTCCTCCATTCCCAGCACCCCAAGAAACACCTACATACTTGTTCGAGCCAAAAGGAAGCAATGTGCTCTGGCAAAGGCCTACATGGGAAAAACAGTGGGAACCTTACGAAACACCTTCCTTCATCAGAAACAAACATTCATCTATAAGGAAATCTTCCCGTGAACTTGGCTGACCTTGTTGTAACTAATTGCAGTCAACTCATAACGTGCAAAGGGCCAATTCCAAAAAGAAAAGAGGCTCTGCAGGACCTTGGGCTGATGGAAGGTGGATGTATTGCATCTAACAAAGGAAGAATCGTCTTTGTTGGCGATAAAAAAACACTTAAAGAAAATTTTCGATTAGATAAAAACAGCATATGCATTGACGGCAGCAGGCTAATAGGACTTCCAGGTTTTGTTGACTCACATACACATCTTCCTTTTGCCGGAACTAGAGAAGAAGAGTTTGCCCTCCGCGTTAAAGGCTATACATACCAGGAACTTGCAGAAAAAGGATTAGGTATACAAACCACTGTTGACGCAACACGTGCTGCATCCAAGAAGCAGCTCATCTCTCTTTGCCTTTCCCGACTCGACAGTATGCTTCTACATGGAACGACAACAGTCGAAGCAAAAAGTGGATACGGCCTGAATCTTAGGGATGAAATCAAACAGCTCAGAGCCTTAAAAGAAGCGAATAAACTCCATCCAATCGATATCATCCCGACTTTTATGGGAGCTCACGAAGTCCCGAAAGAATATAAAGCCAGGAAAAATGACTATATTGATTATCTCACTCATAAAATCCTCCCCGAAGTCAAAAAAAATAACCTGGCTGATTTTTTTGATGTCTTCTGTGAAAAGGATGTATATTCGATCGACGAGACAAGAAAATTAATACGGATTGCAAAAGAAGCCGAGTTTAAAATCAAAATTCATGCCGATGAATTCACTCCCATGGGTGGGGCTCAGCTTGCAGCAGAAGAAGGCGCCAACTCGGCAGACCATCTTCATTCTATTTCAGAAGAAGGAATTAAAAAACTTTCAAAAAGCAATACTGCTGCAACCCTTCTACCTGCAGTACCTTTCTTTCTCATGTCAGAGGCAAAAGCGCCTGCCCGCAAACTCATCGAAGCGGGGGCTATTATTGCCATTGCTACAGACTTTAACCCCGGAAGCTCCATGACAGAATCCATGCTTTTCGTAGCCCAGCTTGCCGTCTTTACCATGAAAATGAGTATCGAAGAGTCTATCAATGCCGCAACAGCAAACGCCGCATACGCACTAGCAAGACACAAAGAAGCAGGAAGCCTGGAAGTAGGGAAAAAAATGGACCTCATCCTATGCGATGTTCCCAATTACCACCATCTAATTTACCACCTCGGAATCAATCCCATAAAACATGTAATCAAAAACGGCAAGATTGTTGTTAAGGATAGAAAAATCATCTCAGATTAAAACTGCAGATGCGGGTTTATCTTATCCCAAGCTGCCGACTGTTTTCTCTACTTCATTAAGTATCTCGCAAGATTTTACCAATTCCTTCATCTTATTATGATCAGAATATAATGGCCGGTCTACGTCTAAAAATTCGACATGCCTGCGAATAACTTCCTTTGCCTTTGCTACACCATTCCCCAATTTATAGGGTTTTTCTTCCAAAAGCTCGCGTAAATCCAAAGCCTGTGCTGCTGCCATGAATTCAATCCCTAGAATACCATATGCATTATCGAGTATTTGAAAATTTTTAAGAGCCGTATTCATCCCCATGGAGACAAAATCTTCCTGGTCAGCAGCTGCTGGAATTGATTGAATAGATGCCGGCATAGAAAGAATTCTCTGTTCAACAATCTGCATATCCGCCGTGTATTGGCTCAACATTAAGCCCGAGAACATCCCAGCCCCTTTTGTCAGAAACGGAGGCAGGCCAACACTCAAAGCAGGATTATTCAGTCGGTTCATCCTCCGCTCTGACATAACACTTATCATTGTTACAGCAGCTCCAACCATATCCATTGGCAGAGAGACAGGAGCGCCCTGGAAGTTAGCCCCTGACAATTGAAGATTTTCTTCAGGGAAAAAAACAGGGTTATCCCCTACTCCATTTAGTTCAATTTCAACTTGTTCTCTGGCCCAGGCAACCACATCATGAGCCGATCCAATCACCTGAGGAGTCGAACGCATGGAATATGCATCCTGAACTTTAACCTTAACCTTTCCCTGAACTAAATCACCATCCTTAATGATTTTTTGTATGGAATTTGCGCTTCTGACAGCTCCAGGAAACCCTCTGGCCTCATGAAGCTTTGGAGTATAGGGCTTCATGTTTGCCTTCAGAGCCTCGAGTGACATGGCTGCGGCAATTTCAGCCTGTTTCAGCCAGTTGCCAGTATCATACAGCATCAATGCACTCATCGCAGTTAACAAATTTGAGCCATTGATCGCTGCCAGTCCATCCCTTGCTTTTAATCCCGGAACCTGGATGCCCGCCTTTTCAAATGCATCTTTCCCTTTAAGCTCTTCACCATTATAATAGGCCTGGCCTTCTCCTAACAACAATAAGGCAATTTGCGACATTGGAGCCAAATCACCGCAGGCCCCTACAGATCCCTTCTCGCAGACAAGAGGAGTGACCCCTTTATTTAACATTTCAATTAAAGTCAGTGTAATCTCCGGCCGGGATCCTGAATTACCGTGAGCATGAACATTAATCCTGCTTAACATCGCACCTCTAACATGGTCAATCGGTATGGGATCACCTATTCCCGCCGCATGATTATAAATCAAATATTTTTGAAAATCCTCCATTTGCTCATCACTGAGGACTATCTCTGAAAACTCTCCAATGCCGGTATTTACTCCATACATGATTTCATGAGCTTTTATTTTCTTATCAAGCATAGCCCGGCATATCTTGATCCTTTCGAGTGCATCGGTATGAAGGCTGACTCGTTCGCCATCTCTTGCAACCCTTACAACATCTTCAATAGTTAACCCAGATCCTTTAACAATAAGTGTCATTTATCTCTCCTTATGCAATTTAATCCAACCTTAATTATTCATTATAAATATATTAAGTTTTAATTAACTCCTCAATTTTTACTGCGCCAAGCAGACCAAGGCGGCGGCATACTTTACTGCTAACTCCCGGCTTCCGAATGTCCCTACAGTGCAGGGGGGCTGTGATTTTCCACCAGTCCCAGTATCGATTGATCAACCGGCTGCAATATTTTTTCGCTTCCTTTCTTTCCATATCCAACTCCCCTGATGCAAAACCTATCGCCATGGATCCAGCAGTCAAAAACCCACATAGATCCTTATGGGCCATTCCTCCACCATAACCACATGCTGCCCAAACCATTTCTTCGGGCTGCTTAAGATATCTAAGTGACACCATTAACAGGGACTCTGCACAACTATAGCCTTTTCCAAAATAATTTTCCATATCTTTCGCCATCACAGATTGGTTAACCATTTTCAATTCTTCCGGGGTTAATTCCTCACTGAGCTTTGGACCTTCTTGAGCAGGATGTGTTAAAAAGGAAGGCATACTAAATGCTATTGTTCCTACTAACAGACCTGAACCAGAAGCCATAAAGGCCCGTCTGCTTATATTTAAGCTTCCATTTTTTCCCATGACTCCTCCAAACGCATAAAATACATTATATGCATATTTATTTCTTTGGCTTTACTGGCGGCTTGAGGGCCGGAGGCAGAGGAGATTTATATTCCCTACCTTTCTTTTTTTCCATCCATTCCTTTCTCATCTTTGCAATAATTTCAGGATGAGAGAACAATTCAATTCCTGAAGCAGCCATAACTTTGGCAGCAGTAATCATGCCTTTATGGCCGATAGACATTCCTCCACAGGCGACCATTGACCAATGATGACCGGGTGTACCAAGAGGTTTTGTGGCTACCCCCAATGCTGTTGTGGGAGTAAGCCAGCTCACTTCAGCAACATCTGTAGATCCCCCTCCCCAACTTCTTTGGGGAAGCCTGAAAAGTTCAATCTTTGTACTTAGCCCCTGCTCTTTAAGTCCCAAATTTCTCTGAATTTCCTTTGCATATTCCTGTTCCTCATCAGTAAATTTCGGCGGCCCCACAAGCAATAAATTACTGTAAACCAGCTCATTTCCTGTCCGGTTTGGTAACATTTCATACACCCCGCTGATAAAATGAACCTTATAAGTCGTCTCGGTCATTTTTGCAGCACCTTCTATGACCTTTAAAACTCGTTCATAGTCTTCCTTTACGCTTGCACGGTCGATATCCCTGACATAGTACCATGCCCTGGCATAAGCAGGAACAACATTGGGAGCAGCACCTCCATCCTGGATAACATAGTGAATTCTAGCTGTCGGCCTTAGATGTTCCCGAAGATAATTCAATCCAATATCAGTCAATTCAACTGCATCCAAAGCACTCCGTCCATCCCACGGATCTCCGGCTGAATGAGCCGATTTTCCAAAAAATTCTACTTCAAATTGATTCAAGGCATTGCTCGAACCGAGAGAAACCTGATTTACAGAACTTGGATGCCATTGAATACAGCAGGAAAGTCCATCAAAAATACCATCCCGTGCCATAAATACCTTGCCTACAACCGTTTCTTCTGCGGGACACCCAAAAAGTTTAACTGTTCCCTCAATCCCTTTTTTCTCCATCAGCTGCTTGATGGCAACCGCCGCCGCAGTGCTCGATGTACCGAAGATATTGTGGCCGCACCCATGGCCAGACGCCCCGGCTTTGAAAGGTTTTTCATAAGGGACAGCTTGCTGTGAAAGACCGGGAAGAGCATCATACTCAGCAAGAATACCTATCACAGGCTCGCCTGATCCATAGACAGCTACAAACGCTGTAGGCATTCCGGCAACGTTTCTCGTAACTTTGAATCCCATTTTTCCCAGGTAAGAAGCCAGGAGTTCGGAAGATTGGTATTCTTCCATAGCTACCTCTGCAAAATGCCATATTTTATCGTTAATCTCACAAAGCTCAGTCATATGAGCATCAAGCCAGGAGAAAGCTTCCTTCTTCAAGGATGTCAGTTTCGCTGGCTTAATATTAATCAGGAAGGGATCCTCTTTATCTTTTTCCGAAAAAGCGAAAACAGATAAAAGAAGGAATACACTTAAAAATAAGGAAATATTCTTCTTCATGGCACCTCCTTCTTAGTATTTATGAATAATTCAGGAGAATTATTATACTATAATTCTATTCTTTCCTTAAAGAGCAAATCCATCTGCTCCAAATCTATTATCAGCATTCTTTATGAATAATTCAGGTTAAAAATACTTATCCATCATCCTATACTGAATCGCTTCTGAAATATGGACAGGACTTATCCCTTCCTCTCCGCTCAAATCAGCAATGGTACGCCCCACTTTTAAAACACGTGTATATGCCCTGGCACTAAAGCCTAGCTTATTCACGGCCATTTCTAAAAGCTCTTTCCCTTCTTTATCAATCTGGCAGAAACTTTTGAGCTCTTTCGAGCCCATATGAGCATTGCAGTAAATCTTTTTCCCCTTGAATCTTAGAAGCTGCCTGTTCCTTGCACAGATTACTCTTCTTCTTATTTCTGCTGAAGTCTCCCCTTCAAACTTAGAAATAATATCCCTGAATTCAACCTTCGGAACTTCAACTTGAATATCGATACGATCAAGAAGTGGTCCTGAAATCTTTGAATAATACTGGACCCTCTGTCTTTCTGTACATTCAAAATCAGAAGCAGCAAGCCCGTAAAATGTATCTTCGCATGGATTCATAGCTGCTACCAGCATAAAGGAAGAAGGATAAGTCACTGCCATTGAAGCTCGAGAAATTGTAACTTTCCCATCTTCCAAAGGCTGTCTCAAACCTTCAAGAATACGTTTTCGGAACTCGGGGAACTCATCCAGGAATAATACGCCATGATGAGCCAGCGTAACCTCTCCTGCTTTAGGAATAATTCCGCCTCCAATCAAGCCCGCACTGGAAATCGTGTGGTGGGGAGCACGAAAAGGCCTTTCTCCAATTGCTCCTTCTTTCTTTAATAAACCCGAAGCACTGTATATTTGTGTCACATCTATTATTTCTTGGAATGACATGGGCGGCAAAATAGTAGGCAGCATTCTTGCCATCATTGTTTTTCCTGCTCCCGGAGGCCCGATTAATAGAACATTATGCCCCCCTGCCGATGCTACTTCCAGTGCCCGCTTCACATGCTGCTGCCCTCTTATTTCTTTAAAATCCACTTCGTAGTCCACCCGGGGCAAGAGTTCTTTTAAAGAATATTTACATGGAAGCATAGATTCGCAATCCATTAGAAGTCGAACAACCTGCACCAAATTCTTGAGCCCATAAACATTTATAGTCTGAACCAATGCTGCTTCCTTTTCATTTTCTTTGGGGATAACAATTCCCTTAAAACCCTTCTCCCTGGCAAGAACAGTTGAAGATAAAATACCTCTACCGGACTTTAGTCTTCCATCCAAAGCCAGTTCTCCTAAAAATAAATAGTCCTGGAGCTTCTCATAAGGAAAGATATCTAAGTGAGCCAAGAGCCCAAGACATATGGGAAGATCGAATGCTGAGCCTTCTTTTTTCCTGTCAGCAGGAGCTAGATTTATAATAATTTTTCGCGAAGGAAATACGTATCCGCAGTTCTTTAAGGCAGCCCTTACTCTTTCTTTGCTCTCCCGTACAGCAGCATCAGGGAGGCCCACTATGACAAAACCAGGAATCCCCAACGAAATGTCAACCTCAACATCAACAATATAGGCTGTAATTCCATTTAAAGCTGCACTAGAAATTTTAAAAAGCATCTTTATATGTATATAAAGACGGATAAATTCTCCAATTTTTATCAAAAGGCCAAAGAAAAACGGAAGTCTGTTCCGCCTTAGTGGTAGGGGGAAAATAAAATTATTTTTTCGGATTTTTAGTAAATTCTTTTGCCAGTTTCTCCACTTCTTTTTCGATATTCCTTTGGGACTTAAATTTAATTTTTGTCATCCGAATAGGTGAAATTTTCTCTTCCGGAACAAACTCAATCGGCTTTTTCTCTTCTTCCATCTTTACTTTTTTTATCTCTTCTTCCTCTACTCTTCTTTTTTCTCCAAAAACTTTTTCTTTCACAAAAGGAACACTTAACTTCGCTATCTCCTTTAAAGTCTCAAAAACTCCTTCTCCATTTATGGCAGAGGACTCAATATAAGGAAGCCTCTTTGGATTTAGAAGATTATTGAATGTCTCAACAGGGATAAGATTCTCTAAATCGCGCTTGTTGTACTGAAATACTAAAGGTAGCAGGTTCAAATCCACGGCATATTCCTCTAAGTTTTTCCTCATCCCGTCGAAGTTTTCCAGATTCGCATCTACAAGAGGAATCTGGGAATCAGCAACAAAAACAATTCCATCTGCACCTTTAAGCACACTTTTCCTCGAGGCCTCATAAAAAACCTGTCCGGGAACCGTCATGAGCAGAAAATGGGTCTTAAACTCATGGATCAAGCCTGCTTTTATAGGAAGCAAATCAAAAAAAAGGGTCCTTTCCAGAGGGGTCTCAAGACACAATAAATCTCCCCGGGAATCACAGTCAATCCTACTGTAAATACAACGCAGATTTGTGGTTTTGCCGCTTAAACCAGGCCCATAATATACAATTTTTATGGCAAGTTTCTTAGCTGTATAGTTGATAAACGCCATTTATTTAATAATTCCCAATACAAACTAAACATATAATTACCATAATCAAACAATACCGTCAATAACCTTTAAAGCTTCTCCGGTTTTATCTGTCATCAGTAGAATAAAAGACCCAACAGATATAAACATGTTCAACTTAGACTTTTTTTTTCAATAAATAGTCAAAGAGCCTCGTATATTTTTTTATTATCCTACTCCAGGAATAATTCTCTCGAACATACATTAGTCCATTTTTTCCCATAATATTTCTTAATTTCAAATTTTCTTTAAAAATATCCAATGCCGCCTCAAATTCATAATAATTAGAGTACCACAGACCGCTTTTCCCCTTGAGACAATGATACTTCAGAGGCTCTGTTTGTTCCTGTACCAAAATCGGAGTCTGAACAGCCATGGACTCCAAAGCTGCCATACACAAACTTTCAAAATGGGACGGATGAATCACTGCCAAAGCAGATGCCATCCCTGCATTCTTTTCTTCAGATGGGAGAAACCCAAGATATTTAATCTTATCATGATGAGGCAAATCCATTAAAAGCTTCCCAATAAGGACAAGAGATACATCCGGATTTTTCCTACTATAATTCAAGAAATAATCAAAAAGTTCTTGACAGCCTTTTCCTGCTTCGATGCGACCCGCATAAAGAATAAAAGGCGGTTGAACCCCATGTTTCAGGCAAAAATTAGAAGATTCCAGGTTTTCAGGGATTTCAACTCCCACTCCTACTATATCCTGGTATTTATCCTTAAAGGAAAACTGCCGTGTCAGCATTTCCTTCTCTGATTGTGTATTAAACATGAATGCATCTGGAGAAGAAAAAATGTCCTTCATGATATCAAGATACAGAGCTGGCTCATCATGAGCTGTAGGGACAAGCACTTTTTTTGCATTAATTTTTTTAAGACCCCAGCAAGTATTGAAATAGAGATATGTAAAAAAAATGAAAACATCATGATCTCGTTCTTCTCTCTCTAATGCTTTGATAAGAGCAGGAGAATTAGGACCCTGTCTTTCCATCCATTCGATCTCATCGTCAGAAGTATGATCATTGGAAAAAATCCAGTCCGAATATTCATTGAAGGAGTTAATTTCCCTTTCCTTTTTAACTTTATAACGTTTAATAACGACTCCATTAAGAACCGTTTCTCCAGGGGGATATTCATTCTTCCACGTGATGTAATCCTTCGCTGTTGTGGTATACACAGTACAATCATATCCTAAACTGACTAATCTCTCGGCAATCTGGCGGCAGTGAAGCTCTGAACCACCCATAACTTCCATGCCGTACCGCTGGACTACAAAGGCTATTTTCATTTCAAATCACTTAATCTGAATTATTCATTGTTAATAATCCAGGCTATTTCAAGCATTCTGGCTGTTATTATATTAGGCTATCAAGACTTTTTAGAAGAAATTTTTCCAATTCCAAGTCTTTAAATTCTTTTAATCTTTTACGCTGTCCCCTGATAATTTCCTCTCTTAATTTATTATCATGAGCAACAATATGCACTAATTCACCAATATAATCCACTCTCTTGTCCTTAATCAAGATCCCGGCTTCACCTAATGTATATGGAACAGCCGTACAATCATATGCCACAATTGGGAGATCGAATATCATGCTCTCAACAAAGGGCAGTCCGAATCCCTCATGCTCACTTAAAGAAAGAAACACATCCGAAACTTTATAAAGGGCATACATTTCTTCGTCAGAAATATGTCCGGTAAAACATATTTCTTCTGGGTTTAGATAGAACTCATCAGCAAGACAAACCAGGCTCTGATAATACTTGGGAAGAGAAGAAGTTTTTCCAACAATAATAAGCCGCACTAATGGAGAGATGTATTTTTTATAATAAAAAATGACTTTTATTAGCTCATCAATTTTTTTATTGGGCACAATCCGCCCCACAAAAAGAACATTTGTTCTCTCTTCTCTGAAGAAGTCATACATAAAATTGCTTGCTGGCTTCTTATATCTTTCAAAATCTATAAAAAGAGGAAAAACCTCAGCTCTGGGGAAACCAAGTTCAAGAAGCTCTTTACGGTTAAATTCCGAATCAGCGAGTGCCAAAGAAACATGCGGGACCAAAGTTAATAGTTCATCTCTTCCGAGATGGCAGATTCTTCCCATGTCCTTGCTGAAACCATTGAAAAATTCAGGAGGGGTGATGTTATGGTAGATTATTACCTTCTTGCCGGGCATGTTGATGAAAGCATTAGTCAAAGGAGACGGCAAAGCAAAATGAAGAATTGTTATGTCTGAAGAAGCAGGATTCTGGAAAGAATCAAAGGGTTTGGATTCTTGCTTCAGGCAGCTGTCATGTGTTAAGCAATATATTTCTGATTGAAAACCGCGAGACAAGAAAAACCTTTTCATATGAAAAGCTGTATTCCCTATAGCATCTCCATGATGAAAAGCGGGAACAAGCTGGTTTATTCTCATTCCTTTCTTATCCTTTCAATATGTTCCAGTAATATTCGAGTCACATTATCCCTATCGTATTTTTTCAAAGCCTCTACCTGAGAAGAAACTACTTCCCTTCTAAAAATTTCATCTCGGCTAAGTTTGTCCAAAACAGCTGCTGTCTTGAAAAGGTCTTTCTTGTGAAGGAGCAGCCCTCCATTGTTCATTGTCTCTTCAACTGCACCTGCTGCAAAGGCAACAACCGGAACTTGATTGTAAAAAGCCTCCAAAATAGGAACTCCGAACCCTTCATGCTCACTCATGCTCACATAGACATCAGCAAGCTTGAAAAAGGAAATAAGCTCAGAAAACTCGATATGCCCTGGGAAATGGACATCTTTCAGCTTCAATCTATCTACTAAATCCTGAAGAGCGGCAAAGTATCGTTCCGTTCCCCTGTAATCCCCTACCAAGATGAGCTGGGAATTTTGGTTGAAATATCTTTTATAAAAATAGAAAATCTTTATCACATCTTCAAACTTCTTATTCGGAATGATACGGCCGACAAATAAAATCGTCCATTTCCCATTGGAAAAAATACTCCTTATAACATGATTCTCCTTCTGATCAAATCTTGACAAATTCAAAAGTAGCGGCAGCACACCAGTACGAGGATAACCGACTTTCTCAAGCTCTCTGCGGTTAAATTCCGAATCCCCAAGTGCTAAGTCCGCTTTATCCGCAAAAAGCTTGATTTCCAGACGGCCTTTATAACATTCTCTCGTTAGGATCCTGTGGTAGCCAAGGAAAAACTTATACGGTGTGATATTGTGGTAAATCATGATTTTTTTATCAGGGATGCGAAAAAACATCTTTGATACCGGCGATCCAATGGAAAAATGAAATATGACAACATTTCCGGGAGAGCTGAACTTTTTATATTTCTTAAAATCCCTGATAAACTTTGCCATTCTCGGATCATAAAATCTGATAAAAATTTCAGATTTGTATCCCTCATTCCTCAAAGCTTTTTGAATTTCCAGCATTTCATCAGAAATAGCATCCCCATAGCTTAAAGAAGTCGCAAATTGATGGATTTCCACTATTATTCCTGTTCAAGCCGGTTAAGGATAGATAAAAACTTATTCTCGACAATTTCCCATGTGTAGTTCTTATTCAAATATTGGCGGCCGTTATCACCCATTGTTTTGCGGAGCCTGGAGGAAGACAGCAGGATCTCCAATGCACTCTTAAATTCCTCATAATTTTCATAATAAAGACCCGCGTTGCTTCTCAGGCACTGTCCTTTCAGCACATCACACCGGGCATTGGCCAGAACAGGCTTTCCCAAAGCCCACGCCTCAAGAGTGACTATGGAAAGACTCTCATAAAAAGAAGGCATGACTAAAAGCAAAGCGCTGTCAAGAACAGAGAACTTTTCTTTCTCTGATATAAAACCCAAATGGAAAATGTCAGGATGAGAAGGAATCTTCAATACAGTGCTTCCCACCAGGGCCAAGCTGATATCGGAAGTTTTTTCTCTCTTGAAGTTAAGAAAATAATCGAAAAGTTTATCACATCCCTTGTTTTCATCAATTCTTCCGATATAAATAATGTAATCTCCTTTGATTCCGTGTCTCTGCAGAAATTCTCCAGCAGAAAAATTGTAAGGAGCTTCAATCCCTACCCCAACTACATCCCCCAGGATATTCTGATTTTGGGAGAGGGAATTGATCATCTTCTTCTCCTCTTCGGTAAGATATATAATGGCTCTTGGTTTTTTGAGCAGGTCCTTAAATATCTTAAGATGAATCACAGGATCGTGTTCAGCAGTAGGGACAAGAATGCTTTTATTAGGCACTGTGTTTATTCCCCAGTATGAGTGGTAGTACCGGCAGCAGTAGAAAATGAAATAATCATAATCATCTTCATGCCTCTTTATATACTTAAGTAGGGCTGGAGAAAAAGGGCCTTCTTCCTCCAGCCATTTAAGTTCATCTTTCTTAAGGTGTTCATTCTTCAGAATATAATCCTGGATTCGGCCGAATTTTCTTGGATTTCTTGCTCTTTTTACCGAAAACCTCTTTACTGGAATGCCATTAATAATATCTTCACCTCTGGGATAATTATTTTTCCACGTTATATAGTCAAAAGCCCTTGTCGTTAAAACCTCAACATCACAATACTTTTTCATATGCTCCGCAATCCAGCGGCAGTGCAGTTCTGCACCCCCACTAATTTCAAGCCCATATCTCTGTACGACAAAGGCAATTTTCATTTAAATACCTTTTCTTCCAATGCTTTTTCTCTTTTTTGCAATAACTCAAGATCCTTTTCTATTATCCGGGTTTTAACCTTTAAATTTTCCTCTTCGATCTTCAATTTCGTGAGTTCAACAATTATATTGTGGGTGAGACTATGAAGAAGCTTGGTGTATTCTTTAGTCCTTTGGCTTCTTTCTATAGTCCTGGCAAGATTTTCCGCTAATTCTTTGTACACAGGCAGTATTAACAGTTTGATCAAAGGGGTCAAAGGCCTCATGATTCTCAATAATAAATTTATAATTTTTGACCTTGCTTCTCCAGCAGCTTCAAATTCAGGGGGATACAGAAAGGACTCTTCTCTATCAAAATATTCCCCCTGTAAAGAGCTTTTCTGCTGGGAAGAGATTTTCCTTTTAATCTGTGACATAATATCCGCTACATCGATATTTTCATAATCAATACTTATTTCCTCGAAACCTTCAAAGGCTTCTTCCCCTATATTTTTTTCCGGCATTTCAAGCTCCTATTTTAGGTAATAATCTAAATCTAGATTTTTCCCCTCAGTCTCAAGTCTCATTTTTATATAAATGGTTCTCATAGACATACTGAATATCCTGAATATCAAGAAGAGGATGAAGCTTCATCTCCTCTATTTCACGGATTTCATTCTCTGTAAATAGGCCTTCTTTCTTTTTTTCTTCTATTCTCTTTTCAATCTCTTCAATAATCTTTTTCCTATCCTCTTCTTCCATACATTTTATCTCTAAAAAATCAGCCATTCTATTTCTCCTGTCTTTTAGTATACATGACTAATTCTAAATTCAGAAGCCTAAATTCATTCTAAATACCCAAAACATACCAATATTATGAACTTAATCAGGTATCATAAAAGTTTGAACTTTTCAATTTTCTATTATATTATCCATTTATCCTATAGAAATTATTAAACTGGATTATTCCTTGAGATATAATAATGACGGAATTAAAAAACAAAATAAGAATCGGAGTCATAGGTGGTGCTAAGCCAGATGCAGAATCACTCCAGATAGCCTTCAAAATCGGCCAGATCATTGCAAGAAAAGGAGCTATTCTTGTCTGCGGTGGGCTCAGCGGAGTAATGGAATCTGCCTCCAGGGGAGCCAAAGAGGCAGGAGGACTCACTGTGGGGATTCTTCCAGGCAATTCCCCAAAAGATTCTAACCGTTATATTGATATTGCAATCGCAACAGGATTAGGATACACACGGAATTCTCTTGTTGTCATGAATGCAGACGTTATTATCGCTGTAGACGGACAATACGGCACGCTCAGCGAAATAGCTTATGGCTGTGTACATAAGAAAAAAGTCATAGGCATCAGAACATGGGATATAGAAGGCGTAATAAAAGCTGAATCTGCTGAGGAAGCTGTAGATCTTGCACTTAAAGAATATTATCCCTTGATCCGTTGAATTTTATAGAACAAAATGCTCCAAAACTATAAAATCGTAGTCAGTTATGATGGTACAGACTACCACGGCTGGCAGAGACAGCCTGAGAAAAAAACAATACAGGGAACATTAGAAGAGGCCTTATTAGAAATTGCATCAAAAAAAGTCAATGTCATCGGTTCCGGAAGAACAGATGCTGGCGTCCATGCACAGGGACAGACAGCTCATTTCAATGCGAATCTCAGATTAAGCAACGATGACCTCTTTCGCGCCTTAAACAGTATCCTGCCGGACGATATAAGAATAATCTCCATTCAAAAAGCAGCCAAAGACTTTCATGCCAGAAAAATGGCTAAATCAAAAGTATATCAGTACAGGATATTAAATTCTTTAAACTTCAGCCCTTTTATTTTCAGATATGTCCTTCACTGGCCTTATCACCTCGATATAAAAATGATGAAAGAGGCAGCTTCATTATTTGTGCGAGAGGCAGATTTTACTCCATTTTCTTCAAACAGGCTGCTTTATCCTATAAGAAAAATCACGCGATCAGATATCAAAAAAAAGGGCAGTGAAATTATTTATACTGTTGAAGCTAATGGATTCCTGCGATACATGGTCAGGACCATAGTCGGGACTCTCCTGGAAATAGGAAAAGGAAAAATGCCTCCCGAAAAGATCGAAGAAATTTTCAAGGAGAAAAAGAGGTCTTTAATAAGCCCAACAGCTCCTGCCAAAGGTTTATGCCTCATGAAAGTCAAATACTAAATTCTCTGTATTCAAAGCTTTTATTTGAGGCTTTTTCCCATCAGGACCGCATCTTCGTCAGGATTTATATAATAATCCTTTCTTATGCCTAAAACTTTAAATCCCAGTTTACTGTACAAAGATTGTGCTACTAAATTAGACAGCCTGACTTCCAGGATCACATACTCTGTCTTCTCTCCACAAAGCTTATCCAGAACTTGCCGTATCACAGCTTCCCCGATTCCCAACCTCCTAAAGTCAGGATGAATCGCAAAATTGCTTATCTGCACTTCTTTATTCACCCGCCATAAAACAATGTAACCTATTACTTCTTGCTGAATCCTATGAATAACTACATAAGGAAATGAGATTTCATCATTATCTATCTCTCCTTTAAAAGCAGCTTCATGCCATGGGTTTGTAAAAGAGAGGTTTTCTATTTTCAACACTGAAGCGAGGTCTTTTTCCTTCATCCTTCTCAGGTAAAAAGGATTTTGATCAAGCTTGGTTTGTTTAATGATTTTCCTCCGCCTGAGACTTTCTGAAGTATAAAGGTTTTATCTCTCGAAAGTCCAACCCTTTATTCGCTTTAAGTAATTCGTAACCTAAAAGCCCGATTTCATAGGCTATAAAGAAAGACCTCACGGAAAATCTGGCTTTATCCTTGAAATATTGATAAATCTTATCCCTATAAATCCCTACTCCGTTGCCAATAAAATGGATTACTCTGTGAGAAGGAAGCAAGGAAAAGAATTGGTCAGGAGAATAGACTCCTTGAGCCAGGACTTCTTGAAGACTATTTCCTGTTGACTCAAAAAGTGCAGAATAAATCTCGCTTTTTTTTGCATCCAAAACAGGGCATATAAGACGGCTCCGTGGGTGCTGCAATTTTAAAGCCAGAGCCTTAAGCGTTGAAACCGAAGCAACAGGCTTCCCTGAAGCATATGCAAAAGATTTTATTGTACTCAGTCCGATTCTTATCCCTGTAAATGAACCTGGGCCAACTGCAATAGAAAAAGCATCTATGTCTTTCATCTTCAGGCCATTGAACTTCAAAATAAAATCGATATTAGGGAGGAGTCTTTCCGAATAAGTTGACGGAGAGTCAATATTTACTTCTGCCAGCAGCTTCGTCTTTTTTAAAACAGCTGCTGATCCAGTAAATGTTGTTGTATCCAACGCCAGGACAATCAAATTTATCTACCCTTTTTTCTGTCCTTTTACGTAAGAAAACAGCCCTCCTGCAATATAGATATCATATTGAACAGAACTCAAAGGTTGAAAACCGAATGTAATATTTTGAGTAAGGTTGTGTCCTTCCCCCTTTTTTAGATCTATTCTTATTTCATCTTGAGTCTTAAGCTTTTTACATTCAACCAGATCAACAACGTCAAGACATCTTAAAACAGGAAAACCGCAATTTACGGCATTTCTAAAGTAAATAGCTCCAAAAGAAGGAGCAATAATCAAACCAATGTTTAAAGAGACAAAACAATCGACCGCCTGCTGCCTGGATGAACCCGCACCAAAATTTCTGCCTGCAATGATAATATCCCCAGGATTGGCTTTCTGGGGAAAGTCTTTCCAACCTTCCAGATTGCCCAGGGCATACTGTCCCATTTTTGATATATCAGTTATATGAAGAAAAGCGTTGTGATAAATCTGGTCAGTATCAATATTTTCAATTAATTTTCCCTCTCTATCTAAAAGCACCCAGATTTTTCCTGAAAGGATTAATTTTTCCATCTTACAAATCCTCCGGGCTTACGATATGTCCAACAATACAGGATACAGCCACAACCACAGGACTTGCCAGGTATGTCTTTCCTTTACCCTGTTTTCCTTCGAAATTCCTGTTGCCTGTGCTGATTTGGACTTCACCCCTGCCCGTCAGGCCTATATGCCCTTCAGCACACCCGCCACAACCTGCATTGCTTATAATGGCGCCGCTTTGAAATAGGTCATTAAGTATTCCACCATCAAGCAGTTCTTTGTAAACTTTCCTTGTCGCTGGAACAACCTTAAGCATGACTCCTTTTTTAACCTTCCTTCCTTTCAAAACCCTGGCTGCAGCCCTGAAATCCTCAGTCCTTCCATTCGTACAGCATCCAATAAATCCTGAATCGATTTTCACGTCCTTAAGTTCAGAAACATCATGAACATTTGTCGGAAGAAAAGGAGCCGCCACTTGAGGGACCAACCCGCTAATATCTATCTCCACCACATCCGCATATGAAGCACCCTCACCAGGCTGAAAATGTATATATTCCCTGCCTGACAACTCTTTCATCTCTGCCCTAAATAAATCTCCACATTCAGGGATAAATCCAACAATCCCAGCCATCTCCGTGACCATACTGCATAGAGTAATTCGCCCTGAAAGAGATAATCCTTTCACCGATTCCCCGTAAAATTCTATGGCTTTCAACGCCCCTTTTTTTGTCCCCAGTTTCTTCAGAATATATAGAGTTAAATCTTTCGCCGAGACAGGCCAGGAGAATTTTCCCTTGAGCAGGACTTTGATTGTTTCAGGAATTTCAAACCAGGTTTTTCCTGCCCTGAAAGCGAAGGCAATATCCACATCTCCCATTCCCTGACCAAAAGACCCCACAGCCCCGAGGATGTTCATATGGCTGTCTGTCCCCACAACTGTAGATCCAGATAAAGCCAGCCCTTGCTCAATCAGAACATGGGAACCTATTCCTTTATCTACATCAAAAACTTTGATGTTCTGCTTCCTTGCAAACTCTCGGCAGATCTGTTGGTTATCAGCATACTTGAGAGAACAGGCTGGAACACATAGATCAAAAGTAAAGAAAGTCTTACTGCTGTCTTCAACAGGTACACTTCCGTATTCTCTCTCATAATTTTTTGCTACATTAGGTCCGCCAAAATCCCTGGCAGATCTAACATCAAGATCCATCCAAACAATTCTTCCTGGCTTGACATCATCCTGCGTGTGGTTTCGAATTATCTTTTCAATTACTGTCATTTTTGACCTTTCCCTTTATTATAATACTATCTTTGCTTTATTTTCATATCCGGACACATCTTCTGTCTTTAAAGCTTCCCAGCTACTTCCCGCGCAACATCAAGTGTTGACGAATTTCCGCCCAGGTCATAAGTCCTGACCTTGCCCTCTTTTATGACTTCTGACACAGCCATTTCCAGGCTTTGAGCCTTATTATATTCGTTCAGCCATTCAAGCATCATTTTTACAGCCAGTAGCGTGGCAATAGGATTCACCTTGTACATCCCTGTATATTTGGGCGCAGAACCGTGTGTCGGTTCAAATAGAGCATAATTATCACCAATATTCCCGCTGCAGGCAAATCCTAATCCACCAACAAGCTGGGCAGCAAGGTCTGAAATGATATCACCAAACAGATTTTCTGCAACTAAAACACTATAGTCCTGGGGATTCTTCACAAGCCACATCGCCATGGCATCAACATTTGCTTCCCAGAACTCAACATCAGGATATTCCTCTGCAGTTTTTCTGGCTATATCCAGAAAAAAACCGCCTGTTTCTCTTAAAACATTCGGTTTCTCAACAATTGTGACAGACTTTCGCTTGTTCTCGCGGGCATATTCAAAAGCACTCTTTAGTATTCTAGTGCAGGCCTTTTTTGTCATGATCCTTGTTGAAAGAGAAATTTCTTCGGCAGGAAGATCTTCAAATTTTTTCATCTTAGGATGAATAAGCAGTGCATGCCTTACTTCCTCTGGAAGAGGGTAAAACTCTACTCCAGCATACATGCCTTCGGTATTCTCCCTGAACATTACCAGATCAATGTCATCCCTGTAGTTAAGAGGATTACCGGGATAAGCCTTGCACGGTCTTAAATTTGTATAAAGGTCAAATTCCTGCCGCAAGCGGACAATGGGGCTGAAATATGAATACCCTTTGTCTTTCAATTCAGGGTTGAGTTCTCTTAATGCATCTTTTTTCGGTTTTGATGTAATTGCACCAAAAAGGCAGGCATCCGTTTCCTCAAGTAATTGTATTGTCCTTTCAGGAAGAGGATCCCCCTCTTTGCACCAGAATTCCCAGCCGACATCTCCATACAGATATTCAGCATCAAGGTTGATTCTTTCCAGCACAATCATTGCTGCTTCTATTACGTCTTTTCCGACCCCGTCACCCGGCAAGACAGCGATTTTGTATTTAGACATCTAATTCTCCTTTCATTTAAAGCTTAAACTTATCTTGTAAAAATTCATTGTTAAAATATAACACATAATAGGTTTATTATTTAACTAATAGGCTATTCAATTTCTTCCTTGTATAAGGAATGAGGCCTCCTTCTTTCAGAATTCCCAAGACCGATTCAGGAAGCGAAGGGAAATCGAAAACGCCTTTTTCGGTCCTTATTTTTCCCCCGGCAAAATCAATCTCAATTTCTTCCCCGTTTTCTATGTTTTCAACTGCTTCTGCGCACTGGATTACCGGCAGCCCCTGGTTTATTGCGTTACGAAAAAAAATCCTGGCAAACGACATAGCTATTAATGCTTGAATACCAGCATACTTCAAGCATGTTGCAGCCTGCTCTCTTGAACTTCCGCACCCGAAATTTTTCCCTGCAACAATAATATCTCCCGGTTTAACACTCCCGGCAAAGCCAGGATCTAAATCCTCAAGCGCATGCTGAGCCATTTCTTCCGGTTCAAGGATTGAATATGTATATTTTCCGGGAAAGATGACATCCGTGTTGATATCATCTCCATATTTCCATACTTTTCCTTTTTTCATAGATATTTCCTCGGATCTGTAATTTTCCCTTCCAGTGAAGAAGCAGCCACTGTGGCAGGAGAAGCTAAATAAATCTCGGAATCCCTGCTTCCCATCCTTCCGCGGAAGTTCCGGTTTGCCGTGCTCAATGCAACTTCGCCCGGGGCAAGTATGCCCTGGTGGGCGCCAAGACACGGACCGCATCCAGGATTTAGAATCAAACATCCTGCTTCAGCGAAAATTTCAATAATCCCTTCTCTAAGGGCATTTAATAACTCTTTTCTTGATGCCGGAATCACAAGAACTCTTATCAAAGGATGAACCTTCCGGCCCTTGAAAATACTTGCCGCTATTTTTAAATCTTCCAGGCGGCCATTTGTACAGGTTCCAATCAGAGCCTGGTGAAATTTTGTCCCTTCAACTTCAGAGATGGATTTCACATTATCGACCGCATGAGGACATGCCACCTGAGGTTCAATGGAAGAAATATCGTATTTCAGTTCATCTTCATAGCGAGCATCCTGATCAGAAAATACAGGTCTAAATTCATCTCTTGCAATCCCTTTTAAAAATTCAAGCGCTTTTTCATCGGGCAGAAAATAGCCATTCTTTGCTCCCATTTCAGCAGCCATATTGGACAGAACAAGCCTGGAAGCTATGCTGAAATCTCCTGCTGCCTCCCCGCTAAATTCTACAGCTTTATAGTTTGCCCTGTCTGCTCCCTCGGATCCGATGATTCTTAATATTACATCCTTGGCATATACTCCAGCAGAAAGTTTCCCCCCCAACTCAATTTTTATGGTTTCCGGGACTTTTAACCATATTTCATCTGTAGCCCAGACAGCAGCAGCTTCTGACCGTCCAATACCAGCAGAAAAGGCTCCCAGTGCTCCATAGCTTGTAGTATGTGAATCTGCGCCGACTATTAATTTTCCCGGCATCGCAAATCCGCTCTCTGAAAAAACCTGATGGCAGATTCCGTTGTGGACATCAAAAAAATTCGGGATGCCTTGCTCAGCAACAAATTCTCTGATGACCTTATGATTCATTGCATATTTTTCAGCCGATGCAGGAACCACATGGTCCAGAACAATAACTATCTTTTGAGAACATTTAACGCTTTTTATTCCTAGTTTTTTAAAGTTCTTTAAGATTGCCGCGGAATTATCATGGGAAAGGATATAATCAGGAGAGACAGTAACAACTTCTCCTGCATAAACATCTTTTCCCGCCTTCAAACTGAGAACTTTTTCAGAAAGTGTCTTCCCCAATATATTCTCCTTTTTAAATTTTTAAAGATTCAAAATTAACAAAATCCGCATGGTTGACAATAATTGCTTCCACAGTATTCCGTGCCCCATTACCTTCTCTTGAATGTGTGGCTATGATATGAAGCACTTCTTGAGGAATTCCATATTTATAAGCAAATGCCGCTCCTGAAATGGGGTGCCGGAGAAGTTTTCCTCCCTCGCTTTTAATTATCTTTCCGCCTTCTTTCCTGTATTCAAACAGTTTCCCAACATCGTGAAGCAAAGCCCCTGAAATAAGACAGTCTCTGTTTATTACAACTTTCCCATTATATTCCTCTATCAAGACATCAGCAATTTTCATTGCACAAAGGGTGACAGCCCTGGTATGCGTAACAAGGTTAAAAGGAGTATTTTCAATCAATAAAGTAAACGGAATGTCGAGTAAGTCTTCAACTTTCCAGTTTGCTTCTTTTAAGGCTTCTTCCCAGACATTGATAGTTTTTTTCTGAAGCTCTAAATCACCTATAAGCTGAAATTCCGGTATTAAAGATAAAAGTTTTTTTTCCATTTAAATCTCCCTTCCTCGAGGACCATCATACTCAAAATCCTGAGGATGAATCTTCCTCATTGGCCTCATTCGTGTTTTTTCCTCATGAATGTGGGCTACAAGTCCGGCAATGCGGGCAATCATAAAAAAAGCGTTTCCAATCTCAGAAGGAAATTCTAAATCACACAGAACCGCTGCAATGGCACCATCCACATTTATAGGTAATGGCTTCCCCAATAAACTTTCAAGGCATCTTTCAACGGCAAGGGCTATTCTGATATGCCTTCCTGCCAGGCCTAATTCTTCTGCTAAAGCAAATAGTTTTCTTGTCCTGGGGTCTTGAGTATGGAAACGGTGGCCAAAACCAGAGGCCCGTTTCTTTCTTTCTTTCATCTCACGCAGAATTCCCAGTACAACTTCGTCCTCATCAGCTTCTTTTTCATCCATCCTTCTGGCAATCTCTATGAAGAGATTCATTCCCCCTTCAATAGCTCCTCCGTGATATCTTGAAATCGACAAGATCCCGGCCGCCACTGCAGCATTCAACTCCGCCCCTGTCGAAGCCACAGTCCTGGCCGCCAGGGCAGAAGGAGGGCTTGCACCATGGTCTATAGATGAGACGAAAATGGCATCAATAAGTTTTCCTGCCTCAGGGGAAGGCATCTCGCCTTTCAAAACAAGATAAATAGCCTGGGAAAATGAAATTTTTCCCATCAATTTTTCCACCGAATATCCCCTTACGGAAATCTTATTAGGATGAATCTCAGTAATGGATGTTTTCCAGTGAAGATCACTCATTTTCCCTCCAAAGATTTCTTTATCATCGCTTTAAAAATAATCCTTTTCCAATAAGATGACATTATTACTCATCTTTTTTCATTTAAGATTAAATTATCCTTCTAGCTTCACTTTAAATCAATATATTTTTAAGGAAATTATCAAATTCTAGTATAATTTTTTTATATTTAATTTATATGAAAGAATTATCAATGCTAATCTTGATAGATTGGGAAACAAATTTTTTCCGGTACTGTCAACTAGATTGTGTGAAATTAGGCAGCTCAAGATTTTGTAGTACTGGTAAATAACTGGCTCTTTTCCCCATAGGGAAATTTCTCCAATGCAGCTCCATCTTCAAACAGATAAAAGCCAGGAGGGTGTAACAGGCGCGCTCACCTGCGACTATCTCCATGGGCTTTGTCCTGCGTTTAAACTCTTTGTTGAGCCGCTCGATGATATTAGATGTCCGCAAACTGATCCAGTCCTCTCGAGGGAAATGAAAAAATGTCAAACAGTTCTCTATGGATCTTTCCAAACATTTAACAGCAGAGGGGACTTCCTTTTTCCACTTCTCTTGAAAAAGATCAAAATACCCCATGGCTTTCTTTTTTGATGAGGCATAGAAGATGGTGCGGACATCCTCAGCAACGGCTTGCTTGAGTTTCATGGGAACCTTGGCCAAAACATTACGAGCCACATGGACTTGGCATCGCTGGATCTTGGCCTTTAGAAACTCTTCTGTGAAAATCCTCTCCAACCCAGGCAGCCCATCCATGATCCCGAGTTGTACATTACGGCCATCAAGACCTCTTCGTTTGAGATCCTTGAAGAACTCCTTCCAGCATGTGGCCGATTCTTTATCCCCAGCCTGCAGCCCTAAAACCATCCTCTGTCCAAACTCATTCACTCTGATGACCACAAGCACAGGAACATTCTCCACACTCTTTGCCACTCTCATCTTGAAACACACCCCGTCCACAAACAGATATTTTATCTTCTCCGCCGATAAATCCCGCTCTCTCCACTGCTCAACAGCATCAATCAGCTCTTTGCTCACCAGGCTGACCTGGGAATGGCTTATCCTTCGTCCGATCAACTGGGCTGAGATCATCGAAAGGGTCCGGGTGCTGATACCGGTGAGAAACATCAAACAGATATCCTTACGAAGTTCTTCCTCAATCTGTTTGCTCCGGGGAATAACGAGGCTTTTAAATAATCCCTTCCGATCCCGGGGAACATCCAGCCCCACCGTTCCTATGCCTTTGAGAGTTATACTGCGATGATAACCGCCGTTACGATGATTGCCATCACTATTCTTCCTCTCATAGGGCTGACGGCCCAAGTGCTCTGTAAGTTCTGCTTTCATCATCTCATTCAGATAGTGACCTACGGCCTCCCGAATCTCAGAGCGAATCATTTTGAATATCCGCTCAGGTCGAAGCCGGATGGCCTTGCATACCTGCAAAAACTCTGGTACGCTAAGTTTGATTTTCATAGGCTCTTTCTCCTTTCAAAAATAGGTTTTAGATCAATCCCTATTTTAAGGAAAAGAGCCTTTTTTTCTACTCCTTTACTATTTCACACATAAAATTTTACACTACCTTTTTTCCTTAACTTATTTCAAAAAAATACTATAATCGAGCAAAATGAGACTTAACTGTGGTAAGTAATTACTATAAATTTAAACCGCGCCATCGTTCTTACATATGGAATAGGCCTTCTCGATAGTTGCTTTAAGAACTCTTTCTTCTATAGGTTTAGAAATAAAGAAAAAGGGCTTTGTCTCTTCCGCTCTCACCAGGCTTTCCTTATCTGATAAAGCAGACATGTAGATTATTGGAATATAGAAGTGGGTGCGGATCTGTTTTGCTGCTTCTATTCCATCCAT
>AWNV01000004.1 GCA_000493965.1 Candidatus Aminicenans sakinawicola JGI OTU-1 | reverse complement strand
TCCACCATAGGTCCCAATCCAGAATACGCCTGATGAGTCTTTGACTATTGAAAAAACCCTGTCATTACTCAAACTTGCGGGGTCTCTGGGATTATACCGATAATGAATGAATTGGTCTTTTCCCTGGTCATACTTATTGAGCCCTCCGCCGTCAGTCCCGACCCA
Source organism: Candidatus Aminicenans sakinawicola JGI OTU-1 (assembly GCA_000493965.1). Taxonomy (GTDB): domain Bacteria; phylum Acidobacteriota; class Aminicenantia; order Aminicenantales; family Aminicenantaceae; genus Aminicenans; species Aminicenans sakinawicola. The sequence goes on along the minus strand of AWNV01000004.1, from coordinate 10,982 downwards.
CAGAGTGCCTGATTGGTCTTCATAAAATGACCTGACAAACATGTGGCTCAAGCTGTTGGGGTTCTCAGGATCATGGGTGAAAAGTCTAAATCTCTTTGGTTCCCTGTTAAATTTGCAGATACCGCCGCCATAAGTTCCAACCCAGATCACTCCTGATCGATCTTCGCATATGGAGTAAATTCTGTCACTGCTCAAGCTGTAGGGATTATTGGTGTCAGCTTTATAACAAATGAACTCTCCTTTTTCCCTCTCAAATCGATTCAGCCCGCCCTCATTTGTCCCGATCCAGAGTATATCCAAGCGATCTTGATAAACGACATGAATCCAATCATCACTCAAACTTTTAGAGTCATTGGCAATATGTTTGTACTGCATAAACTTTCCGGTTCTTGGATCAAAATGGTTGAGGCCTCTATCCGTTCCAATCCAGAGCATACCCAAAGAGTCTTCACATATGGAATTGATGCTGTTATGGCTTAAACTGTTTGAATCTTTCGGGTCAGACTGAAATCGGAACCAGTTCTCCTCTTTCCGGTTAAATCTATTCAACCCATTGTCGGTTCCGACCCAGAGCGTACCAGAGGCATCTTCTAAAATAGATCGTATATGATTATCGCTTAAGCTTTGAGGATTTTCTGGGTCAAACTGATATCGTTTGAAGGATTCATCTTTCCGGTCGAATTTATTCAATCCGTTATCCGTCCCAATCCAAAGGAATCCGAATTTATCTTCAAAAATGGTAAAGACTTTATTATTGCTCAGACTATTTGGTTTCTCAGGATCATGAAGATAACGGGTAAATATCTCTTTTTCTCTATTGAATCTGTTTAAGCCGCCATCTGTCCCGATCCAGATATTCCCCAGGTGATCTTCATAAACTGAATAAACCCAATTGTTACTCAGACTCTTAGGATTTCTTATATCAGGAGTATACACGATGAAATCGTAGCCGTCATATCGATTTACTCCCGACTCGGTACCTATCCATATAAATCCTTTGCTGTCCTGCCAGATACAATGGATGCTAGCCTGGGATAGTCCCTCTTCAATTCCGATATTCTCGAATTTAATCTGACGTTCTTGGGAATAAAGAACATTGGAAAAGATTACTAATAACCAGATTGAGCAAAAAAATAATCTGCTCAATCGACCAGAAGTATTAACCCTGCCGTGATTTTCGTTCATTTTATATACCTTTTTTGTTAACCTCTTAAAAAAAATATCATAATTCTCGGAACAATGAAAACAATATTTTATCCAATAACAGGAAAATCCAGTCCGTGGGTCTTCTTCTTCATTTCAGCCTTCAAGCCTTAATTTATGGCGATTAATACATTAACGATCGGATTGTCCTGAGCATATTTTTTTTGTTAAAATAGAATTTCTTAATAACGGATCTCTTGATGAGCTATTTCAATCCCCTTCTCCAGAGAGGAATCTCAAAACTGGGAAAAGAATTGAGTGAAGCCAAAGTAGAAGGAATGATTGTACCTGATCTTCCTTTAGAAGAGAGTTCCCTATTCCAAGAAACACTTTCATCTGAAGAGATAGACTTGATCTATCTTATAGCCCCCACCACTTCTTCTAAGAGGATCAAAAAGATTAACCTTCACAGCCAAGTATTCATTAACTTGTTTCTCTTATGGGAGTGACGGAATCTTTTCTCAATCTGTTGTTTGTGCTTAAGTGATTTACTTCGCATGTGTTGTATGGAATAGGCCTTCTCGATAGTTGCTTTAAGAACTCTTTCTTCTATAGGTTTAGAAATAAAGAAAAAGGGCTTTGTCTCTTCCGCTCTCACCAGGCTTTCCTTATCTGATAAAGCAGACATGTAGATTATTGGAATATAGAAGTGGGTGCGGATCTGTTTTGCTGCTTCTATTCCATCCATATCCTCTTTTAACTTAATATCCATCAGAATTGAATCCGGTTGGGTTTCTTCAGCTAACTCAATAGCCTCTTTCCCGCTAGAAGCTATAAAAGTAGTAGTATAACCCTGTCTGCCTAACATATTCTGGATATCTCTGGCAACAATCCTTTCATCTTCCACAATCAAAATTCTCAAATCTCTCATGTATAATTTTTCCTGATTTTATTCTTGGACATTAAATGTAATTTTAAAAGATGTTCCGCCCTCTTCTTGAAGCTCGATAGTCCCATCTAATTGAGCTACTAAATCATTTACCAGTTGGAGACCCATTGATTCAGTCTTTCTAAAATTGAAGTCTTTGGGCAGACCCATACCATTATCACGAACGATTAGAGAAACTCTTCCCTTGTAAGAATGAAGACTGAGAAAAATTTCTCCCTTGGAATTATCTGTCTCTCCCCAAGCTCTCTGCTCAGGGAAAGCATATTTGAGAGAATTCGTAACTAATTCATTGATGATTAGGCCAAGGGGTATGGCTGTATTGATATCAAAATAAACTTTCTTTATATCCAGCTTAAAAGTAATAGGCTCCAGGCCAACTCTATATGTCGAAACCAAACTATTTGTCAGGCTCTTTATATAATCATAAAAGTCAATCCTGGCCAGGTCCTGGGATTGATACAGTTTTTCATGAATAAGTGCCATAGATCTTATGCGGCTCTGGCTTACCTCGAACATCTCCCTCATTTTTTTATTTTTTATATGCCACGATTGAAGTCTAAGCAAACTGGAAATAATCTGCATGTTGTTTTTAACCCGATGATGGATCTCTTTAAGAAGCACTTCCTTCTCTTTTAGCGATTCACTGAGCTGTGCCTCCACACGCTTGCGCTCGGTAATTTCTCGCTGCGCCTTCTCATAAAGGCGAGCATTTTCTATGGCTGAAGCAATCTGTGTACTGAGGGTCTCCATAGCTGTCACATCAGTCTCGTCGAAAGCATTGAATTCATCACTCTGGATATCGAAAACTCCAATCACTTCATTTGCTCTTTTAATGGGCACCGTAAGTTCTGACTTTGTTTTTTCCTCTCCAAAACTGACATAATGAGGGTCTTTTCTTATATTATTGCTAACTTGAGTTTTACCTGTCAATACTGCATTTCCTGTCATACCTTCTCCAATTTGTAGCTTATAACCGGGTGGAACAATGTCAACATTGCCCCCAGCAATAGATTGCATTGTTATCCATTTAGGCTCTTCGTCGACCAGAAAAAGGGAAACGCTATAGTAATTAAAAGCCTCACTCACAGCAGTCACAATTTCAAAGAATAGTTCCTTAAGCTTTAATTTACTGCTTATCCGCTTACCTGTTTTGTAGATCAACGCAGCCTGCGCTGCCCGCCGCTTCACATCTTCTTCTGCTCTTTTGCGTTTGGTTATGTCGCGATATATGGAGTAAGTGGCTTCCTGTTTATTTCCAACTATGATTGGTGATCCAATAGCTGATACATGAATAAGTGATCCGTCCTTACGTCGACGCACGGATTCAAAAGCAATATTCTTGCCATCTGTAAGGTTCTTCGTGTATGAAACAGCTTCCTTTTTTAGTTCTCCGGATGAAACAAGATCATCTAATAACTGCCCAAGAACTTCTTCAGGAGTATATCCGAATAATCTGGCAAATTCGCTATTTATACGCAGAACTCTGCCATTGTAGTCAGTCAATACAATCGCCTCCTGGGCACTCTCGAACAATTTATCAAGGTGAGCTTTCTCTCTTTGAAGCGCTTCCTCGGTCCGCTTGCGCTCAGTGATTTGCTCTTGAAGTTCCGAAGTACGTTCTTCTACCCGTTTTTCAAGTCGTTTTTTTTGTTCTTTGATAGTATGTGTTCTAATCCTATAAACCATCAAAATTGATAATACGATTCCTGTAATGACAAAACCTATGAACCACCAGGTCTGCCAAAATGGAGGTGTAACGGTAATTTTCAATGAGATTCCCTCTTCGTTCCATAGGCCATCGTTATTCGAGCCTTTCACTCTAAAAATATAGTCACCGGGAGGAAGGTTGGTGTAGGTTGCAAAGTGCCTGTTTCCCACATAATTCCACTCTTTTTCAAATCCTTCCATCTTATAAGCGTATTCATTTTTATCCGGAGATGCATAATGCAGTGCTGCAAACTCGAAAGAAATAACTCGATCTCTATGACTAAGTTTAATCTCTTTGGTTTCTATGATAGACTCTTTCAGGATTGAACACCCATTTGTATCTTTTCCTATGGGAACAGATTTATTGAATATCTGGAAATCTGTAATTACAACTAAAGGAATATATGGATTTTTTCTGATACTTTCTGGATAAAAACTATTGAAGCCGTTGATACCCCCAAAAAACATCTCACCATCTCTACTCTTATAACAAGATCCAAGATTGAACTCATTACTCTGGAGTCCATCTTTCACATCATAGTTTTTGAATTCTTCCGTTTGAGGATTAAATTTTGATAGACCTTTATTAGTGCTGAGCCAGAGGTTATTGTTATTATCCTCCAATATAGCATAAATCAGATTATTTGGAAGCCCATCTTTCTCAGTATAATAAGTAAAGGTTTGCTCGGCACGATCAAATTTATTTAACCCTCCAGGAGTCCCAACCCAGAGCCCTCCCAATCGATCTTCATGAATCGATAAAATCTCACTATTGCTCAAGCTGGTAGGATCATTGGGGTCATGTTTGTAATTAGTAAATTGTTCCTTTTCACGGTCAAATCTATCGAGTCCATCCAAAGTTCCAACCCAGAGTTCCCCCGATCTGTCTTCATAAATGACATAGACAAAATTGTTGCTTAAGCTTTTGGGATCGCTGGAGTTAGCCTTATATCGAATAGAGCGCTTATTTCTGGGATCAAATTTATTTAATCCATTTTCTGTACCTATCCAGAGCCCTCCCGATCGATCTTCATAAACTGACCTAACTAAATTGCTGCTCAAGCTGGTAAGATCGCTGGGGTCAGCTTTGTAATGGATAAATTCCCCCTTTTCCGGGTCAAATTTGTCAAGACCTCCATCATAAGTTCCAAGCCAGAGCACTCCTGATCGGTCTTTATAAACTGCTCTAACTAAATTGCTGCTTAAACTGGTAGGATCGTGGGGATCATGTCTATAATGAGTAAATTCTCCCTTTTCTCGATCAAACTTGTCAAGACCTCCACCATAAGTTCCAAGCCAGAACACTCCCGCTCGGTCTTCATAAATCGAAAAGATATCATTGCTGCTTAAGCTGTTAAGGACGCCTGGTTTGGATCGGTAAAGAATAAACCGCTTTTTTCTCTGATCAAATTTATTTAATCCTACATGAGTTCCAATCCAAAGCACTCCTGATCGGTCTTCATAAATCGAATAGATATAATTGTAGCCCAAGCTGGCAGGATCGCTGGGATCATGTTTGTAATGAGTAAATTGCTCTTTTTCTCGGTCAAATCTATCGAGTCCATCCAAAGTTCCAACCCAGAGTTCCCCCGATCGGTCCTCATAAATGACATAGACAAAATTGTTGCTTAAGCTTGTAGGATCACTGGGATCAGATTTATATCGAATAAAGCGATCATTTTTTGGATCAAATTTATTGAGTCCATTTTCAGTTCCAACCCACAGCACTCCTTTTCGGTCTTCATAAATACATCTAACTTTATTGCTGCTCAAGGTATGGGGATTGTGGGAATCGGTTTGATAACGGATAAAGATCGGAAGAGATCCCTTTTTTTCACCAGGGATAAGTTTATTGAGTCCATTTTCAGTTCCAACCCACAGCACTCCTTTTCGGTCTTCATAAATTGATGTCACTTTATTATCACTTAAGTTGTTGGAATCACTGGGATCAGCTCTATAGCAGATAAAACGCTCATTTCTGGAATCAAATTTATTTAACCCATCTTCTGTTCCTATCCAGAGTGTTCCCGCTTTATCTTCACAAATTGAATTAACAAAATTGTTGCTTAAGCTGTTGGAATCATTAGCGACACTCATATAATGAGTAAATTGATCCGTCTCTCTATTGAACTTATCAAGGCCTCCACCATAAGTTCCAATCCAAAGCACTCCCGCACTATCTTCATAAATCACCTTCACGTAATTATAACTCAGACTATTGGGATTCTCAGGTTCGTTCCTGTAGATCTTAAACTCATATCCATCATATCTATCTAACCCATCCTCAGTTCCAAACCACATAAATCCTTTACTGCATTGGAGGATACTAAATATCGAGCTTTGAGATAGCCCATCTTCTATTGTGATATGATGAAATTTTACATCGTATTTTTGAGCAGGTAGTCTCGGTGTAAAACTAAGAATTATCAATATCAAGAGGATAAATGTCCTGAATGATATATTTCTAGGGTATATTTCAGAACTTTGACTTTCATGACTCTTGAATCGAAAGTAAATTGTTACAAAGCAACAGATTGACTGTTTTATTTCGTTTAAAAATTTTAGAAATGGTTTCATTTCAAGTTTTTCTCTTTGATTTATAAATCGATAATAAAATAAACACTAAATAAATTCAATCACCTCTTAAGATGAAAATAGAGATGATTTTTTCAGAATTTTTTCACCTTAAAAGAGGAATGCCATTTAGGAGCTATTTTATGGATTTAATCGAAATAAATCTCGGATTAACTCTCTTCTTATATTTTTTTATTACGAAGAACATAAAAGTTTATCACGTTTTTTAGGAAAATCGAGGAAGATTTAAAAATTCCTAAAACAGATTCAAAAGGAAAAGAAAGTCCCAGTCCGGGGGTACTATCGTATTATCCATCCTCGATGTCCTCTAGAAAATGATCGATAACCGGGACATAGACTATGTAGCCGATGTTTTCTCTATCTATTGCCTCGAAGGCGATCCCGACGATTTTGTCATCCTTGATGACAGGTCCCCCGCTGCTTCCCGGATTGATCGCTGCATCGATTTGACAATACAACAACCGGGCATTGCTGTGGGAATATTCCTGGAGTTCTACTCTGGAAACGACCCCTTCTGTGATGGCCGGTCTGGGCATTATTCATTGGTATGCCATTGACCATAACCAGCACCTGTTCCTGATTGAAACCCATCATCTGGGGGTCCGCCTGGAAATTTCCTCTCATTACAAAGTTCATGTTGGCGACAAAACTCAATAACTGTGGCAAATTCAGGCAGGGAAGATTTTTCAGAAATTCACCTTTAACGATAAGAACATTTCTTTTGGTATTATAAGTGAAGGGGATTCTCTTGCCGAGGACTTCTATTTCATATTCTTCCTGACAAAAAAGAAAAGTCGTTGATATCAAGATAGAGATCAATAATAACCTTTTCATGTTGGCCTGTTGCTCCTGCGAAAAAATCATTTTAGCGATTCTAGCATAAGCTGGCTGAATAAGTTAACTCCTTTTCAAAATTTTTACTTGACTTATTTATAAAAAACATTAAAATTTATTCAAAATGAGAGTTAAATGTTTTATGCCCACACAAAATAGAGAACATATAATCTATAATTTTCTTAAATCAACTCTCACTTTTTATCTTGGCTGGTGGTTCCGCTAAGGCGGAACTAATCTATCTATACCCATATAATCTTTATTAATCCTTACAAATATTATCTATCAAAAATTAAAAAAGGAGAACAATAATGAGAACGAAGTTTATTCTTGATGAGAAAGAGATGCCATTCTCCTGGTATAATATACAAGCTGATTTGCCTGAGCCATTACCTCCTGTTTTGCATCCAGGCACTGGCAAACCTGTTACTCCAGACGATTTAGCACCTCTATTTTCCATGGAATTAATAAAGCAAGAAGCAAGTACAGAGCGATGGATAGAAATTCCTGAAGAAGTCCAGGATATTTATTCCTTATGGAGACCAACCACTCTGTATAGAGCTCGCAAATTAGAGAAAGCATTAGATACTCCAGCAAAGATATATTACAAGTATGAAGGGTCGAGCCCACCAGGAAGCCATAAACCTAACACGGCTGTTGCGCAGGCTTACTATAACAAAAAAGAAGGCATAAAGCGCATCACCACTGAAACTGGTGCCGGGCAATGGGGAAGTGCGCTTTCTTTCGGTGGCGCCTGTTTCGGAATCGAGATCAAAGTGTACATGGTTGCTATAAGCTATCACCAGAAGCCTTATCGCCGAATTATGATGGAAACATGGGGCGGAAAATGCATTCCAAGCCCAAGTCAGGATACAAAATCCGGACGAGCTATGCTAATGAAAGATCCTAATTGTCCAGGAAGCCTCGGTGTTGCAATCAGTGAGGCTGTAGAAGAGGCCGTATCAAGAGATGATACACACTATGCTCTTGGAAGTGTACTGAATCATGTTTTATTACACCAGACTGTAATCGGTCTTGAAGCAAAAAAACAGATGGAGATGGCAGGCGTTTACCCAGATATAATTGTCGGTTGCATCGGAGGAGGATCGAATTTTGCAGGACTTTATCTTCCTTTTGTTAAAGACAAAATAAATGGTTCCAAGCCAGATTTGCGTATCATCAACGTAGAGCCAGCCAGTTGCCCCACAGTAACCAAAGGACTATATGCTTACGATTTCGGTGACAATGCTGGGCTCACTCCTCTTATCAAAATGTATACGCTTGGCCATGATTTTATTCCTCCACCAGTGCATGCAGGGGGACTGCGCTATCATGGGATGGCACCCATCATTTGTCATCTTCATAGATTAGGACTTGTTGAAGCAAGGGCTGTTCACCAGATTGCCGCCTTTGAAGCCGGCGTAACTTTTGCCCGTACGGAAGGAATCATCAGTGCACCAGAGCCGAATCATGCAATTCGTGTGGTCATCGAAGAAGCACTTAAGTGTAGAGAATCAGGAGAAGCAAAAACCATCCTCTTAGCTCACAGTGGACATGGACATGTCGATATGGCAGCCTATGATGCCTTCCTGAGTGGAAAACTTATGGATTATGCGTATCCTGAAAAGAAGGTTGAAGAATCGCTGGCTAATCTCCCGAAAATTCCTGAAATCTGATCCATAATGATACTGGGGGGCCAGGTACAAAACCTGGTCCCTCTTTCAGGTATAAGGGAACTCCAAAGTATACATTTAGACTAAATATCTAGTCACTATGAATTTTTGATTGACTGGATATATTTTATAACTGTAATATTATCATTAAAGTATCTCAAAAAAATTAACTGAACAGAGATTAGAGAAAAAATTAACATCATGAAAAAAAGGAGTTGACGTGTTAAAAGAGCATCCTAAAGGTTTGTTTGTTGCATTTTTTACCAACATGGGGGAACGGTTTGGTTTCTATACAATGTTGGCAATCTTTGTCTATTATATTCAAGCAAAATTTGGCTATACCGCTACTCAAGCTGGAGTTGTTTACGGAACTTTCCTATTTGGAATATATTTCTTTCCCTTATTAGGCGGATTGCTGGCTGACCGTATAATTGGATATGGGAAGACTATTACCCTTGGCACGATTTTAATGTTCCTGGGATATGGTCTTATGGCTCTGCCAGGATTTGGTCAAGTAGTTCTTTTTATAGCATTGGGGATAATATGCGTAGGCACTGGATTTTTTAAAGGAAACCTCCAGGCTTTAGTAGGCAACCTGTATGATGACCCGAAATACGAAAAAAACCGTGACTTTGCATTTAATATTTTCTATATGGGTATTAATGTAGGCGCATTTTTTGCTCCCCATGCTGCAACAGGAATAAGCAACTGGGTTTTAGGAAAATCCGGACTTACCTATAATGCAAGAATACCAGCTCTTGCCCATCAGTTTCTTGACGGTGCATTAAAAGATACAACTGAACTACTATCTTTAGCTAAAGCTCAACTAGGCAGCAATTTTGCAGACCTTACTTCTTTTTCCGAAATGTATATAGAGACACTTAGTAAATCTTATAATGCTGCTTTTGCCATTACTGCATTAAGTATTGGTGCATCTTTTCTTATATTCACAGGTTTTAAAAAATACTATAAGCATGCTGACTTAACAGAAAAACAAAAAGAAACTTCAGAAGAACATAAAGATAAAATTATCAGATTAACTAAAAATCAGACCAGAAACCGTCTTTTTGCTCTTTTCTTTGTTTTCTTTGTTGTAATTTTCTTCTGGATGAGCTTCCACCAAAACGGTTTTACACTCAGCATGTTTGCAAGGGATTATACAGTCAGTGAGACAAGCAGAGCAACCTATACATTTTTTAATCTCAAATCATTTCTGCCATTTCTAGCTGCTATAATAGGACTGGTACTGCTGATTAGAAAAGGAACAAAGATTTTAGCTAAGTCAATAGGTTTTGTTCTTTTAATCGGAGGCGGTTTTGTCACTTATTCTGTTGTCGCCGGATTTAACGAAACAATGCCCATTAGCCCCCAGCTTTTCCTGCATTTTAATCCCATATTTATTGTGTTCCTGACTCCTGTTGTAATAGGATTCTTTAGTTACCTCCAGAGACGGGGCAAAGAACCCAGCACTCCAAAAAAAATCGGAATAGGTATGATAATAACCGCCTTTTCATTTGGAATAATGATGATAGCTTCCAGAGGGCTGCCGTCTCCGGCTGAACTACAGGGAAGTGTTTCTAATATCCTTATATCCCCTTACTGGCTGATAACGACATATTTTTCTGTTACAATAGCTGAATTATGCCTCTCCCCAATGGGAATTTCTTTTGTCTCTAAAGTCAGTCCACCTAAATACAAAGGAACCATGCAGGGAGGGTGGCTGGCTGCAACAGCAGTAGGAAATGCACTTGCCGGCTTTATCGGATATTTCTGGGACAGATGGGAAATATGGCAGTTTTTCCTGCTATTGATCGTTATGTGTTGTATTTCAGCAGTACTTATTTTTTCAGTAATGAAAAAGCTTGAAAGAACATCAGAATCATAAACTTTTTAAATAACCCAGCCTGTGGAGTATTTTCTTGTCTACATGAAATCCTTTTCGCTGGCTTCAATAGCCCGTTGTAGCTCGGCACTCAGCATTGGAGGTAGTCCCTCGATAACTACTCTGAGAAAGCCCCTGACTATAGTCGCTATAGCCTCAGATCTAGTTAGCCCTCGTGCCATCAGGTACTCTACTTCTT